>NZ_JAAGPQ010000060.1:0-53947 GCF_017104985.1 Paraburkholderia sp. Ac-20342
ACTGGTCATGCCACACACCATGTCCATTTCCGAAGACATCGAACCCCCTCAACACTGAACAGTGCTTTGTCGCCAAGTTGCGTCGGCGTTTGCTTAAACCTATTTGATGTTGAAGAGAATGGCAGTCTACTTGCGACCGTTCAACCTGTCGACCAGAGCTACTGGTGCGTATTTGTTTAGTGCTGGCGGCGGCCGAGGCTATACCGGCGGGAGGAGGTGTTCGATTCGATGTGGCGGCAAGGATTCGACCTATGTTTTAAGCGTTTCACATTGAAAATCACAATCAGGAGGCAATTTTGAATTTTCGTGAGGCTGAAATCCGTTCGATGAAGTCGAATCTGGAAAAAAAGCGTTCTGTACGTACATCCTCTTTCACTAAACTGGCTACCGTGGGATGCATCGCAGCGCTTGTAACGGTCTATGGTTGCGGCGGCGGCGTCAATTCAACCTCTCCGACCCAGCAAGCAAGTTCCGACCCGGCAGTCGCGATGACTCAGGAAGGTCAAGTCTCGGGCGTAAAAACAAACAATATCATCTCGTTTCAAGGTATTCCTTATGCGGCAGCTCCTGTAGGAGCTTTGCGATTTCAAGCGCCTCAACCAGCTCCGAAGCGAAGCTCGGCCTTGGTGGCCACGGCCCCAGGCGGGAGCTGTGCGGTTCAAGAAGACTGCCTTTACTTGAACGTATGGAAACCGGCCGATGCCGTGGCGGGAGAGAAGCTACCTGTTTTGTTTTGGATACACGGCGGTGGGTTTGCTAATGGTTCGGGCGGCATTTGGGACGGCACATCCTTGGCTGGAGAGAACCGCTTTGTCGTTGTGACGATTAACTACCGACTGGGAGGCCTTGGATTTTTTGCACATCCGGCGATTACGGCCGCTTATCCGAAGGCTCCGGCCAACTTCGGATTACTTGATCAGCAAGCGGCCATGAAGTGGGTTCAGACTAACATTGACGCTTTCGGAGGAGATCCCACAAATGTCACAGTCTTTGGTCAGTCTGCTGGGGGTATGTCTCTGACTGCTCAACTGACATCGACTTCGTCAGCAGGACTTTTTCAGAAAGCTATGGTCATTAGCAATGGGCCTGTTCGACGCGACGCTTCGCTTGCCAATGCCGAGCAACAGGGGGTGAATGATGCGGCCGCACTTGGTTGCCCGGGAACCGATCAAGCGACTTTAGACTGTTTGCGCAACATTCCTTTTGCCGCCTTTCGTAGTGGAACGCACGCGGCGGCTCCGAGCAATTCATGGGCTCCTGTTGTTGATGGGGTATTTCTGACTGAATCTACGTCTGATGCGTTTGCGGCGGGTAGATTCAACAAGATGCCAATCATCTTTGGGAGCATGCAGAACGAACGCAGTTTGCTTGCGAAGAACTATGCGGCGGCACCGTTGACCGCGGATAACTATGCTCAGGCCGCAGCAACTGCCCTCAATGTTGAATTTCCTGTTGCAACAACTGCAGACATTTTGCAGTTGTATCCGGCCTCTAACTATGTAAATCCGACTCATGCGACCACCGAAGCCGTTGGCGATTTTGGGTGGTACTGTGGTGCAATGATCGATGCTCAGAATCTGTCGAAGTACTCGGCGTCGATCTGGCGCTACGAGTTTGCGGAGCAGAATCAGGCTCAGATTATTCCTGACGGATCATCAAGCTATCCGGGCCCCGTGCTTTCGTTCTTTGGGCCCTGGGGGAACTTCCATTCTGCGGACAATCCCTACTGGTTCAGCCAGTTTGCAGACTCTGAGCGAACGTCATCGAATTTGGCGCTGTCATCTACCATGCGACAGTATTTGCACAACTTCGCAGTGAGCGGAAATCCGAATGGATCCTCGCTTCCAGCCTGGAACAGTGTGAGCACGGGTGGCGGTACGGGGATGATTTTTGCAACGCCTATCCGCAATAACGTAGACATCACTACAGCGCATCATTGCGACTTTTGGGCAACTAAGCCCGCAAGCGGTCGATCATACTAGATGTGACTTATGGGCACTCCGGCTTGTAACAGCGGAGTGCCATCAGTTTTGGTTGAAGCTCTGATTGCTGCATACCTGCCTCGCGCGCAGTAGGATTGATCGCATGATCACATGAGTCCAGATTGTGACTGTGGTGACGTCGGCGGTGGCCGTGCGCCACATACAGGCACTCATGCGTTATCACGATATGCGGTCTCAGGGTTCCTTAAGCGCACCGAGGCGCTTCCGATTGCAATTTCGCGACTCTTCACCGGTATCGGACATCGTAAGCGATCGATTTTCTGGCGTAGTCCGCTGAGATTCCGTAGACAATCTCCCATTTACATTAGCAAGGTACGCTCTCGCGGATTTCTATAGAGCAGGCGCACGTTCAGGTAGTTCTAGCCTGCGGACACGCATTGGCTTTGAAGCCCGCAAGCGGCGATGATGCTCATTCGCCAGATGGCGTCACTTTGGGAGGTGACCGGACATCAGTGCTGCAAACGCCGCCAAAAAAAAGCCCGGATCTATCCGGGCCGAATAGGTCGCGCTCTCGCACGCTACCTTAACACGCCATTCATCGCTCCAACGGCTAAAGACCGATCATGCTCTCGGCTCGCTTAAGCCATCCGCATGATCGGCCACCGAGACGGCAAACAGCCTGTCTGCGAGGACTATGCAGCCAGTCAGCGCAATCTTGCTTTAAATGCGCGGCCTCTCTTTGAGTGAGTCAGATATCAGAACTTGTGGACGATACCGACGCCAATACCCACCATGCTGCGAGATGACGACGGCGTCGAATTGAAGCCATCGCCGAGTGTCGCCGTTGCATTGATGATGGACTTGCCGTTAGAGCCGAGTGTCTGGCCGCCCGCCCGTTGATAGGCCTGCAGTGCATAGAGGCCGGTGCGCTTCGAAAGGTTGTAGTACTCAGACAGGTTGAACTGCTGGTAGGAGGCGGCGCTGGCAATGCCGTTCGCGCTGGTTGCTCGCGTGTAGCTATAGCCTGCGGCAAAGTCCCACACCGTGACCGGCTTCCAATGCAGCACCAGGCCGCCCGTGTTCCAGATGGCCTGGTCGCGGAACGACGAGCCGACGCCCGGAATGTATTGCACGTTCGAGTAAATTGCCGTGATGTCGAACTGGCTACTGAACGTATAACCGGCGCCCACGGCAAGGCGCTGCTGCGCCTGAGCCGTCTGGTAGCCGTTGGTGAGCGCCGAGACCCCGATCTGCGCACCGGCATTCGATGTCGTCGAGTCCGGACCGAACGGACCACCGCCGAGCGTCGAGTTATTGATGCGCGAGAACCCGACTGCCAGGCCGACCGGGCCCTGGGCGTACTGAATCGCCGCCGTCCACGTTGAACCGCGATTCACGCTACCCGGCACGCCCCCCAACGAATAGGAGCCGCTGAACTTGAAGCCGTAGAGCGTCGGCGACATATACAGCAGCGTGTTGTTCGCACGGAAGTCCGTGTCGAGCCCATCGATGTCGCCCGGATGTGCGCCGTAGAAGCCCGTAAGCCACGTCGTCGGACTATAGGGCGACAGAAGCTGGTAGTACGACGCGTATTGGCGGCCCGCCGTCAGCGAACCATAGGTATCGTTGGTGACACCCACGAAGGACTGACGGCTAAACATCACGCCGTTCACCGACTGCGCGCCCGTAGCGCTATTGAAACCCTCTTCAAGGGTGAAGATCGCCTTCGTACCTCCGCCCAGGTCTTCGGAGCCTTTCAGGCCGAAGCGGCTACCGGCCCACACACCGTTGATCATCTTGACGGCTGAACGGCCCCCCGAGGTCGAGCCCAGCGACGTCGAACTCGACTGATAACCAAGGCCGGTATCGACCACGCCATACAGGGTGACGCTACTCTGAGCCGATGCCTGGATGGCGAACAGGCCAGTGCCCGCCGCCAGCAACATCGCTACATTCGTCCGTACTTTCATCAGGTCTTCTCCTCCATTGGATGCAAGGACTTGCGGTCCTCGTTTGTGGTTAACTACTTTTCAACTCGTTTGAACTGCCTGTGTTTCCTGATCGATCTGGGAAAGATTGAGGCCTTTGGTCTCCCTCGCAAAGCGCAAAAGAACCATGCCGAGGAGTGCCGCGCCGATCGTGAACACTACGATGCCGTAGGCCATGGACATGGAAAGCCGGTGTATGGTCGAGAGAACGATGAACGGTGCGACCCCGCCACCAATCACGCCGAAGTTATAGAGAAAGCCGACGCCGGAGGCTCGAACGTCCCGAGGTAGGTTCTCTGTCAAAATCGTGCCCCAGATTCCCGACGATCCGACCAGAAAGAATCCACTCAGGAAGGCGCACGCCAGAGCGGGAAGGATGCTGTTAGCCATTGCAACGACGCCCGCAACGCATATCGCGCCCAGGCCGATCATCAGCGAAATGGCCAGACGTCTGCCGAGCCGTTCAGCGATGAATCCAGACGCCACGAAACCAAAGATCTGGCCGACCGCCGAAGCCATCGCTACCGAGCTGACGAAAGCCGCCGGAAGTTCGAGCGATCGCAGGTACGTGGGCAGCAGCGCCTGAAATGGCCACGAACCGAAGCACAGTACGAACATCAGCAGCGCGAGATAGGCGACGCGGCCGGGGTAACGGCTGAACAACTGCAGGACAGGATTCTTCCGGCCTTGGGTGTCCGACTTTGCACGCGCTTCTTTCCAGGCAGCGGATTCAGGCACGAAGAAGATGATAAAAAGCGCGAGCAGTAGTGCCGGCGGCAAGCCAACGAAGAACATGCCGCGCCATCCAAACACGGGGAAAACGAATTCATAGGCAAGTGCGGCACCAATAGCCCCTACGCCCCAGCCTGTATCGAGAATACCGATACCGATGGCCCGGTATCGCTCCGGCCATGACTCCGCGACCATCGCAGCGCCGAGCGAGAAGCCAGGCGCCATCCCGAAACCCAGCAACAACCGGAACACCGCCAGCGACATGAAGTTCCAGGAGAGGCCAGTTGCGACCGCGCCCGCGGTGAACCACGTCAAGGTAATCAGAAGAGGGATCTTGCGGCCGATCCGATCGCTGAGACCGCCGAAGAGCAGGCCGCCGATCCAGCGCACGCCATAAGTTGCAAGAAGCAGTAATGAGGCCGTGTCCAGCGAGACCCCGAAAGCGCGGGCGATGTCACGCAAAACGAAAGTGATGGCGAGAAAGTCGAGCGCGTCGTTGACCCACACGCCCCAGGCGGCTATGAGCACGCGCCATTGCGCCGCCGTAATCTCGCGATACCAGCGTTTCGTCGAGTGCGTGGCCGCAGCGATGTCGGACTGCATTGTGTCTCCTTCCATGAATTTGAGTACTATCTAAGTCGGCTCCTAATGTAACCGGTCTCATATCATGCGGCAACGTCTATTTGGGAAAAACCAACGTGACCCAGGGAATTTATGTATCATGCCGTTTGCTTTCGCATAGAAGAACGATGCTGCTATTCTGGTTATGATAGCTTTGCTGTAATGAAAGCGTTTACATTGGAGACGTAAGGATGAGTAATTCTGAGAGCCGTGGTGCCCGTGTGGACACCCTTCGATCGCTAGGCTTTTCGCGCGTAGTCGCGGGAATGTGGCGAGTTCTCGACTGGAAGATGTCTGCGGGCGAGCTCTCGGATTTCGTCGATACCTGTCTGGATCTGGGGATTACAACTTTCGACCATGCCGATATTTACGGCCGCGGAGAGGTCGAAACGCTTTTCGGCCATGTATTGTCAGCCAATCCGGGACTACGCGAGAGGGTGCAGATTGTCAGCAAAGCAGGCATCAGGTTGGCTGGTTCTGCGGGCGGCGTGCGCACCAAGCACTACGACTCGGGAGCCGGCTATTTGCGCGGGGCCGTTGAGGGTTCCTTGAAGCGCCTGAAAACCGACTATCTCGATCTGTTCCTGATTCATCGCCCGGATCTCCTTGCTTGCATGGATGAGGTTGCACAGGTTGCTCAGGTTCTGAAGGAGGAGGGGAAGATACGGGCTTTCGGCGTGTCGAACTTCTCTGTGCGGCAATTCGATCTGCTTCGCACCAAGACTGCCGTTGCCACCAATCAGATCGAGTTTTCTCCATTTGCAAGTGCGGCGATGCAAGAGGACATGTTTGCGGTTCTATCTCAGGCCGCCGTGTCCCCGATGATCTGGTCACCTCTTGGCGGTGGCCGTCTGTTTTCCGAAACGGACCCGGTCGCCGCTCGTGTTCGCACCGTGATGCAGTCGATTCAGCAGCAATGCGGTGCGCACAGTTGGCTTGCCGTGGCCTACGCATGGATTTTTCGACTGCCAGGCTGTCCGTATGTGATTACCGGTAGCCGGCGGGAGGACGCTCTGCGCGATGCGTTGGAAGGATTGCAGTTGGAATTGCAGCGGGAGCAGTGGTACGAAATCCTGGAGGCTGCACGAGGTTGCGCGGTCGCATGACCTAGCGGGTATTCCTGGTGCGAGGCGGCGGTCCGGACGACGCACGGATGATGATCTGCGCCTCGCACTCGATGCTTGTCGCGTGTTCATTGCCCGAAAGCTCGGTGAGAATCATCTTCGCCGCGGTGCGGCCGATTTCGGCGCTGGGAACGCCGACGGTCGTGATCGGAATGGGCAGTTCCGACATGATTTCGAAGTCGTCGAAGCTGACGATGCTGAGGTTTTTCGGTATCTCGTAACCGTGTTGCATCGCCTCGAGCATTGCGCCGATGGCGAACGAGCCGTTCCCGCAGATAATGACGCTCGGCGGTTGAGGCGTGCTCATGACCTTCGAGAAAAGGTCGCGCCCGACGCGGACGCCCCAGAAACCTTCAACCATATGTGCTGCGATGATGCCGAGACCGTGCTCCGCCAGTGCGTCGCGCACACCCTCCCTGCGAGCCAATGCACGATCATTTGAATCCGCGGTCTGGGACAACATCGCGAAGCGTCGATGTCCGAGACCAAGCAGATAGGTCGTGAAATTGAAGAACGCCTTGTGATTGTCGATACCGACGCACGGATTTTCGCTGTCGGATCGAAAAGTAAACGAGTTGACGAAAGGCACTTGTCGCTGCGACAGTAGCGGATAGAGATCGGGGTGATGCGACTCGCCCACCAGCACGATGGCATCAATGCCGCGTTCAAGCATGTTGCGAACCTGATTGTATTCGCGGTGGATGTCGTACTGGGAACAGCCAAGCAGCAGCGTGTACCCCGCGGCTTCCAAAGCATCCTGAAGCTCCTGAATCGCCGTCGCGAAATGTTCGTTCGACACAGTCGGGAAGACTGCGCCGATCGTGCCTGTGCGTTGTGTCGCAAGCGCTCGCGCGGCGGCATGCGGCACCCATCCAAGATGGTTGATCGCAGCGGTAATGCGCGCCCGGAGTTCGTCCGATACGATTTCCGGCGTATTCATCATCCGAGACACCGTCGCCGAAGACACGCCAGCAAATCTGGCCACGTCCCTCAGGGTGACGCCTGATGAGCGCGCCTTCTTTCCGTGGCTAGTGTCTTCAGTCGTCGTTTTCGCTTTTACCATGCGTGACTCAGTCGATTGCGCTAGTTCCGCGATTATACCGACCCGATAAACGGGCCAAGCCCGCGCCACGATACTGCGGTGCAGGCATGAACGACCGTGCGAAGGTCAGCTTTTGTTAGACAGTTTTTTCGCCCACTTCATCAGATGGCGGCCAGCCGCGACGACTTCGCCGTGCTGGTTGATGACTTCCATGTCGGCCGTGCTGCGGCGCTTCTCTTCGTCGATTTCGGCGACCCGGTAGATGACCGTCACCGTGTCGCCGAGCAGCACCGGCTTGATGAAGCGGATGCGGTCGTAGCCGGCCGATACCGGGAATTCATCCAGATCGGTCCGGTGGATGATGTGCGCGATGCTGATGGTCGACGCCGTCGACATATAGCCGACCAGCAGCGCGCCGTGCGCGATGCGCCGGCCGATCGCGGACTTCTCCTGCATGTACTGCTCGTTGATGTGCGTATCGCTGAAATCGCCCGTCAGGCCGGCGAACAACGTCACGTCGGTTTCGCCGACCGTCTTCGCGAACCGGTATTCGTCGCCGATTTCTACACCTGTGATTGCCATTTCTAACTCCTGCAGAGCGGTTGGGGTAGGCCTGCGCGATGGCAAAACCTGTGAGCGGGCCGACATGAACCGCATGATTCATTGAATCGGCACGCACCAATGATACCGGTTACATTTCATTTCAAGCAACAATATTTGTTGAAAATTTCGTGAATATACGGATCAAGACGAAAAAATAGGGGTCTTCCCTGGAATGCCACCCCGGCCGTTGCAGGTTTTAATGAGACCGGTTACATTGGGTTCAGCGAGCCACGATATCGGGGCTTTCCAACCTCAAGCGAACGCAGACATTCTTATGCAACGAATTACCTCTGACGAAGCGGCAAACCTGCTGCGCACCGGCGACTCGGTCGTGATCAGCGGATCGGGCGGGGGACACGCGGTCCCCGAAGCACTGCTTGCCGCGGTCGAACGGCGCTTCCTCGCGGAGCAGCAGCCGCGCGATCTCACGTCGATCAGCGTCGTCGGCATCGGCGACCGCGCGGCGCTCGGCGCGAGTCATCTCGCTCACGACGGCCTGCTCAAGCGTGCGATCACCAGCGCGCTGATCGACTCGCCGGGACTGCTCGACATGGCCGCGCAGGACCGCATCGAGGCCTATACGTTGCCGCAAGGCGTGCTGTCCCAACTGATGCGCGAAATGGCCGGCGGCCGCCCGGGGCTGATTACGAAGACAGGTCTCGATACCTTTGTCGATCCTCGTCAGCAAGGCGCGCGGCAGAGCCCGCGCACCGAAGAGCAACTGGTCGAAGTGATCCAGCTGGACGGCGAAGAATGGCTGCGTTTCAAGCCTTTCCCGATCGACGTCGCGTTCCTGCGCGGCACGACCGCCGACGAGGACGGCAACATCACGATGGAACAGGAGGCGGTGCTCGGCGAAATGATCGCGATGGCGCAGGCCACGCGTCGCGCGGGCGGCATCACGATCGTGCAGGTCAAAAGAATGGCGCGCAGCGGCACGCTGCCGCCGAAGCAGGTGAAGATTCCCGGCATTCTGGTCGACTTCGTGGTCGTCGAAGCGGAGCAGCGTCAAACCTACGCGACGGACTATGACCCGAGCTATGCCGGTGAACTGCGCGTGCCGCTGAGCGAAATCAAACCGCTGCCGTTCGGGCCGCGCAAGGTCATCGTGCGGCGCGCGGCGATGGAACTGTATCCATCGGCGGTCTGCAATCTCGGTGCGGGTATTTCAACCGGTCTGTCGACGGTTGCGGCCGAGGAGGGTCTGCTCGATTCCGTGATGCTGACGAACGAGCAGGGGCTGATTGGCGGCGCGCCGATCACCGGGCGCGATTCCGGCGGCGCGCAGAACTTCGCAGCGATGATCGAGCAGCCGTCACAGTTCGATTTCTATGACGGCGGTGGCCTTGATCTCGCGTTTCTTTCGTTTGCCGAGGTCGATGCGCACGGCAACGTCAATATCAGCCGCTTCGGCGACAAGATCGTCGGCGTCGGCGGCTTTATCAATATCAGTCAGAACGCGAAACGCGTGATCTTCAGCGGCACGTTGACGGCCGGCGGGCTCGACGTGCAGTGGAACGATGGGCGTGCAACGATCGTGCAGGAAGGGCGGCATCGCAAGTTCGTCCGCTCGCTGGAGCAGATCTGCTACAACGCGGCGCTCGCCAACAAGCGCGGTAATTCGGCGCTGTTCGTAACTGAGCGGGCAGTGTTCCGGGTCGGCGCATCAGGGCTGGAGTTGATCGAAGTCGCGCCGGGTATCGATATCGAGCGCGACATCTTCGGGCAGATGGATTTCCGCACGCTAGTCGCAGCGGATCTGCGTGAGATGGATGCGCGTATCTTCGCGCCGGGGCTGATGGGCATCGCCGAAGAGACATCGCGCAAGGAATGTCGCTATCGCTCCGAGCGCGTCGCCGAATGGTATCGGAGCCGTGCATGAACGCGCTGCCTTCGATTAGCGGCAAAACGCGCCTGTATGCGATCGTCGGCGATCCGATTGTTCAGGTGCGCTCTCCTGAAGTGTATTGCGAGCAATTGGCAAAGGCGGGTATCGATGCCGTGCTGGTGCCAGTTCACATCGCCGCTGCCGACATCCACGACGTGTTTCCCGCGTTGCTGAAGCTTCGCAATCTCGACGGTGTGCTGGTGACGGCGCCATTCAAGGCCGACGCTCTCGCGATTGCCGATCGCGTGCATCCGCGGGCGAAGCGGGTCGGCGTGGTCAATGCGTTACGTCGCGACGCGGACGGTAGCTGGTTCGGCGATATGTTCGACGGTGAAGGGTTCGTGCGTGGTCTGCTCGCGCACGGACATCGCGTCGGCGGAAAGCGCGCGCTGTTGATCGGATGCGGCGGTGCGGGCAGCGCAATCGCAGGCGCGTTGATGGACGCGGGCGTGAAGGAAATTGCGCTGTTCGATAAGGATGAAGCGCGCGCGTCGACGCTGGCCCGACTGCTTGCACAGGAATCGCGCCATTGCGATGTTCACGCCGGGCCGGCGAGCGTGGTCGGCAAGGATCTGATCATCAACGCGTCGGTGGTCGGTATGCGCGACGGCGACGGCATGCCGGTGGATATCGGTCCGCTCGATAGCTCGGTCATCGTCGGCGATGTGGTGTTGCGCCCGGCGGAGAGTCCCACAGCGTTGATCGCGCACGCACGCCAGTACGGCTGTCCGGTCGTTAGCGGCGTCGATATGCACTCGGGACAGATCGACGCAATTCTCGAGTTCTTTCATATTCGCTAACCGCGTTCACCGGAACGGGAGGCATTGATCATGTCGTTATTGGGTTCTGCGGTCGTTCTGATCTGGAACGATGTCGATGAGAAAGCGCGGACGGATTTCTATGAGTGGCACAACAAGGAACATATTCCCGAGCGTCTGTCTCTTGACGGCTTTCTGCGCGGCCGGCGTTATCGCGGCGCCAGCGCGGCGCCCGAATGGTTGACGGTTTACGAAGCCGCCGGTCTGGATACGCTGACTGGCCCCGCCTATCTCGAGCGTCTGAACAATCCGACGCCCGCAACGCAAGCCAACGTCAAGCACTTCCGCAATACCGCGCGCTCCATCTGTCAGATTGAACACTCACGTGGAGAAAGCACCGGCGCGTACGCGATCACGCTGCAATTGCGAGTGCAAGACGATTCGGCCGCACGGCTCATCGAGTTCGTATCCGAAGATCTATTTCCGCGCATTCTGAAGCGGCCCGATGTGGTGGCCGCGCATCTGTTCGTCGCGGACACTGACGCGAGCAACGTCAAGACCACCGAAGCACAACATCGCGGCGGTGTATTTGCGGTGCCGTCGCGCGTGCTGCTGATCGAATGCACGACCGAACACGGCGCGAGCGAAACGGTCCGCGTGTTGAATACGATCGACTGGACCCAGTGCGCGGCGGCAGGCGAGTCGGCACAGACCTATACCCTCGAGATCAGCAGGCTGGGCAAAGCGCGCTGATCCGTCTTCACCTTTGCATAACGGAAACCATCATGAAACTGGTACGTTTCGGTAACGTCGGACAGGAAAAACCTGGTCTGATCGATAAGGACGGCAAGCTTCGCGATCTGTCGAAGCATGTGAGCGATTTCAATCCGGCGTTCTTCGCTGAAAACGGCATCGAGAAGATTCGCGCGGTGGACGGCGCGACGCTGCCTGTCGTCGAGGGAAACCCGCGCATCGGCGCGTGCATTTCACGCCCCGGCAACTTTATCGCGGTCGGCCTGAACTACGTGCAGCACGCAATTGAAACCAATGCGCCGATTCCCAACGAGCCGATTCTTTTCAACAAGGCGCCTTCGTGTATCAGCGGGCCGAATGACCGTGTGCTGCTGCCGCTGAAGTCCACCAAGGCGGACTGGGAAGTGGAGATCGCATTCGTGATCGGCAAGCGCGCGCACAACGTCAGCGAGACAGATGCACTGAGTTATGTCGCGGGCTACTGCGTATGCAACGACGTATCCGAGCGTGCGTTCCAGCTCGAACAGGGCGGCCAATGGGTCAAAGGCAAGATGGCGCCGACCTTCGGGCCGCTCGGCCCGTGGCTCGTCACCAGCGACGAAATTGAAGACGTGCAGAACCTGCCGTTGTGGCTGGAGTTGAACGGCAAGCGGATCCAGAACTCGTCGACGTCCGACATGATTTTCCCGATTCGCAAGCTCGTCTCCTACATCAGCGAATTCGTGATGCTGGAGCCCGGTGACGTGATCACGACGGGCACGCCGCCCGGTGTCGGACTCGGTATGAAGCCGGAGAAGTACCTGAAACCCGGCGATGTGATGCGGCTGAGCGTCGAAGGTCTCGGCGTGCAGGAGCAGATCGTTGGCCGTTGGGGCGATCAGTAGGCGGCAATCACTGGCCCGGCGTACTGAAACGGACAAGAAGGCAAGGCGTTGGGCCAGTTCTAGTAGTGCAGATCGGAGTGAGTCGCGGCTGTCGGCGGTAAGCGGTACGGCGGTCGCGTAACCATTAAGCGAGGAGACAAACGATGACGAAAATTTCCAGTTCCTGGGCGCGCGCAGCCGTGCTCCTGCTGATGAGCGGACTCTGCGCATCGGCGAGTGCGGACCAGGTTGAAGTCCTCCATTGGTGGACCTCGGGGGGCGAGGCAAAAGCGGTTGGCGTGCTGAAACAGGACGTCGAAAAGCAGGGTGTGACGTGGAAGGACTTTGCCGTAGCGGGCGGCTCTGGAACCAACGCGCTCACGGTCCTGAAAACCAATGTCGTGGCGGGACATCCGCCGTCGGCGGCACAACTGAAAGGGCCGTCCATCCACGACTGGGCCGATCAGGGTGTACTTGTCGATATCGACCCGGTTACTCAGGGGTGGGACAAGCTGATCCCGCCGCAGGTCGGCAAGTTTCTGAAGTACGACGGGCACTACGTCGCCGTACCCGTCGAGATTCATCGGATGAACTGGCTGTATATCAACAAAGAGGTGCTCGATAAGGTGGGTGGGACGCCGCCGACCACCTGGCCGGAATTCTTTGCGCTGGCGGACAAGATGAAGGCGGCTGGCTATATCGCGGTCGCGCATGGCGGCCAGCCATGGCAGGACACCAACCTATGGGAAGGGGTAGTGCTCTCGCAGGGCGCGGACTTCTACAAGAAGGCGATCATCGACCTCGATCCGAAAGCGCTGACTTCCGACAAGATGGTGCAGGTATTCGATACGGTCCGCAAAATCTCGACGTACTTCGACAACGGCACGACCGGGCGTGACTGGAATCTCGCTACCATGATGGTCATCAACGGCAAGGCCGGCATGCAGTTCATGGCGGATTGGGCGAAGGGCGAATTCGCACGCGCCGGCAAGGTGCCGGGCAAGGACTACGTCTGTGTGCCGCGTCCGGGCACGACGGGCACCTACATGTTCAACTCGGACTCGCTCGCGTTCTTTAGCGTGAACGGCCAGAAGACGGCCACGCCCGGACAACTCGTGCTCGCGAAGGCTGTGATGGCGCCGGATTTCCAGGAGCAGTTCAGTCTGTACAAAGGCTCGATTCCGGCACGCATCGGCATTCCGATGGACAAGTTCGACGATTGCGCAAAGCGCTCGTACGCCGATGAACAGGCGGCCATCAAGGCAAACACGATCGTGCCGTCGCTCGCGCAAGGGATGGCTCAAAGCGAAGCGGTGGCGGGTGCGATGACCGATGTCGTGACGAAGTTCATCCATTCGAACGAAGACAGCAAGAGCGCCGTGCAGGCTCTCGCCGCTGCCGCGAAAGCTAACTAAGGGTTCGTTGGAGCGCTACGGCGCTCCAACCATCACGCGTTCAGATCAGGAGCACCCGTGAGCAGTGTCGAACGCGCTCGCCTTCACCGCGAGCCGCATCCTACGCGCGCCACTTTCAGCGCGGATCTATGGCTACCGAAGCTCGTGCTCGCGCCGAGCATCGTCGTGAGCCTCGTGTTTGTCTACGGCTTTATCGGCCTGACGGCATGGATATCGTTCACGAATTCGCGTCTGCTGCCGCGCTATACCCTCGTCGGCGTGGGCCGGTATCGGGAGCTATTCGCCAATGAAGTGTGGTGGACTTCGGCGGCGAATCTTGGCTGGTTCGGTATTCCATTTATCGCCATCTGCGTCGGCGTTGGTCTGCTGCTGGCGATTCTGCTCGATCAGAAAATCCGCGTTGAAGGCGGACTGCGCGCGATCTATCTGTATCCGATGGCGCTTTCTTCGATCGTCGCCGGAACGGCCTGGCAATGGATTCTCAATCCGGATTCGGGCATCAACAAGGTCATGCACGATTTCGGCATCACGGCTTTCACGTTCAACTGGCTTGGCGACCCCGATAAGGCGATCTTCTGCATCGTGCTGGCGGCCGCGTGGCAGTCGACCGGTTTTGCCGCCGCGCTCTTTCTCGCTGGTCTGCGCGGTGTCGATGGAGAAATCTTCAAGGCTGCGCAGGTGGATGGGGCAACGCTGCCAACCATCTACCGCAAGATCGTGATTCCCAGCATGCGGCCGGTGTTCTTTTCGGTGCTGCTGATCCTGTGTCATATCACGATCAAGACCTTCGATCTCGTCGTCGCGTTGACGGCGGGCGGCCCCGGCACCTCGTCGTCCTTGCCGGCGATCTTCATGTACACCTTCTCTTTCAACCGTGGACAACTGGGCGTCGGCGCAGCCGCGTCGATGATGATGCTCGCGACCATCGTCGCGGTGCTCGTTCCGCTCATGTATCTCGAATCCAGGAGCGCGCGTCTTGCAAGGTAATGCTCGAGTTAGCCGCGTACTCATTTACGCCGCATTGGTGCTGTTCGCACTGTACTTTCTGGTGCCGATGTATGTGATGTTCAGCACCTCGTTCAAGACGATCGACGAACTGCGTACCGGTAATCTGCTGACGCTGCCGTCGCAGTGGACGCTCGCGCCGTGGGTCAAGGCATGGGCGCAGGCATGTACAGGCGTGCGCTGCGAAGGCATGCAGCCGTTCTTCATGAACTCGGTGCGCATGGTGATTCCGGCCGTTCTGCTGTCGACGCTGATTGGCGCGTTCAACGGCTACGTGTTGACGCTGTGGCGCTTTCGCGGCGCGGATGCGCTGTTCGGGATGTTGATGGTGGGTTGTTTCATCCCGTTCCAGGCGATTCTTCTGCCCATGGCGCGACTCGAAGGGGCGCTCGGCATTTCCAATTCGACAGTGGGCCTCGTGTTCGTGCACGTGATCTATGGCATCGCCTTTACGACGATGTTCTTCCGCAACTTCTATGTGAGCGTGCCTTCGGAACTCGTGAAAGCCGCACGCATCGACGGCGCGGGCTTTTTCACGATCTTTACGCGCGTGCTGTTGCCGGTCTCGTTGCCGATCCTGATGGTGTGCCTGATCTGGCAATTCACGCAGATCTGGAACGACTTTCTGTTCGGCATCGTGTTCGCCGGTGCGGATTCCATGCCGATCACGGTCGCACTGAATAACCTCGTGAATACGTCCGAGGGCACCAAGGAATACAACGTGGACATGGCGGCGGCGATCATCGCGGCGCTGCCGACACTAGTCATCTATCTGCTGGCGGGGCGCTATTTCGTGCGCGGCCTGACGGCGGGGGCAGTGAAAGGTTAAGAGGATAACGATGGCAAGTCTTTCGATCGACAACGTACACAAGAGCTATTCGAATGGCGCGGCGGTGCTGAAGGGCGTCAATATCGACGTCAACGACGGCGAGTTCCTGATTCTCGTCGGCGGATCGGGCTGCGGGAAGTCGACGCTGCTCAATATGATCGCGGGACTCGACAGCGTCACTGACGGCGAAATTCGCATCGGCGGCCGGCGCGTCAACGAGCTGTCACCTAAGGATCGCGACATCGCGATGGTGTTCCAGTCGTACGCGCTTTATCCGTCGATGAGCGTTCGCGACAACATTTCGTTCGGGTTGAAGATTCGCAAAGTAGCGAAGGACGAGCAGGCGCGTATCGTCGATCGCGTGTCGGAAACATTGCAGATCGGGCATCTGCTCGATCGCAAGCCGGGGCAGCTGTCCGGCGGTCAGCGGCAGCGCGTGGCGATGGGACGGGCGCTCGCCCGAGATCCTTCGCTGTTCCTGTTCGATGAGCCGCTATCGAACCTCGATGCGAAACTGCGGATCGAAATGCGATCCGAGATCAAGCTGATGCATCAGCGTCTGAATTCAACCATCGTGTATGTGACCCACGACCAGATCGAGGCGATGACGCTCGGAGACCGCATCGCCGTGATGAAAGACGGCGTGGTCCAACAATTCGGGCCGCCTCAGGAGATTTACGACACACCGGCCAATCTCTTCGTCGCGGGCTTCATCGGCGCGCCCCCGATGAACTTCATTTCGGGCCGACTCGTGGCCGAAGGTGCGGGATTGGGCATCGAGATCGATACCGGCGTCGCGCGCGGTGTCCTGCGTTTGCCGTCGGAATCGCTTCGCAGCCAGATCGGCGACGAGGTGATCGTCGGAATCCGGCCCGAACGTATCAGCGATGCGCGCAGTGCGCATGGTGAAAGCGGTAGCGCGCTGCAGGCGTTTGACGTCCGTGTCGATGTCGTGGAGCCGACAGGCCCCGATACGCTCGTGTTTGCCCAGATCAATGGCAAGCGCATTGTCAGCCGCGTCCATCCCGCCGCGTCACCTCACCCGGGTTCGAATGCGACGCTGATCTTCGATACGTCAAAAGCGGTCGTCTTCGATCCGGCAACCGAACAGCGGATTGGGGAGTAAAGGCATGGCGCAGGCACTGCTCGGCTGTATCGCCGACGATTTCACGGGCGCAACCGATCTCGCCAACATGCTCGTGCGCGGCGGCATGCGTACGGTTCAGACCATCGGCGTTCCGGCGGCGCGCGCGCCGATCGATGCCGATGCGCTCGTTGTCGCACTGAAGTCGCGTACGGTTCCCGTCGGCGACGCCGTGCGCCAGTCGCTCAATGCGCTCGAATGGCTGCGCGCTCAGGGTTGCCGACAGTTCGTCTTCAAGTATTGCTCGACGTTCGACTCGACCGACAAGGGTAACATCGGCCCCGTCGCGGATGCTTTGCTCGACGCATTGAAAAGCGATTTCACCATCGCGTGTCCGGCGTTTCCCGAGAACGGCCGCACGATTTTCCGTGGCCATCTGTTCGTCGGCGACGTGCCGCTCAACGAATCGGGGATGGAAAATCATCCGCTCACGCCGATGACCGATGCCAATCTCGTGCGCGTACTGCAGCGTCAGACCGAGTCGAAGATCGGGTTGATCAGCTACGACACGATTTCGAACGGCGCGGACGCAATCCGCGCACGTATCGGCGAACTGAAGCAGAGCGGCGTACGTCTGGCAATTGCCGATGCTGTGTCCGATGCGGACCTCCACGTGCTTGGCGAAGCGTGCCGCGATTTACCGTTGATCACAGGCGGCTCCGGCATCGCGCTCGGCTTGCCGCGCAATTTCCGCGCAGCGAGGCTCCTTCAGAACACTGGACATGCGGCCGATCTGCCCAAAATCACAGGCAAGGCCGTGGTGCTCGCGGGCAGCGCGTCGAAAGCGACCAACGTGCAGGTCGGAGAGTGGTGTGCTTCGAGGCCTGCGTTTCGAATCGATCCGATTGCACTGTCGCGCGGGGAGCCTGTTGTCGAGCGTGCGGTTGAATTTGCGCGCAACCACTTTCGCAGCGATGAAACTGTTCTGATCTACGCGACTTCGTCACCCGAAGAAGTGAAGGCGGTACAGCGTGAACTGGGCGTCGAGAAAGCAGGGCGCCTTGTCGAAGATGCGCTCGCGGCAGTCGCGCGCAGGATGCGTGACGAAGGCGTGCGTAAGTTTGTCGTTGCGGGCGGTGAGACGTCAGGCGCGGTCGTCCAGGCACTCGATGTACGTTCGTTGCGCATTGGGCCGCAGATTGATCCGGGCGTCCCGGCGACGCAATCCATTGGCGGAAACGACGACGAAGCGCCTCTCGCGCTTGCGCTTAAATCTGGCAACTTCGGCACGAGCGACTTCTTTGCGAAAGCACTGAAGACACTGTGATGGCATTGGCTTGTCCAGTTCGATAAGCACGAAACCGACATCGGGCGAATCGACTGTGAATATCGGCCAAAAGGCCGGCACGTTCGAGAGATTCTGCCTGCTCAACCTTTACCTCTGAAACATACGGAACAACCCGCATGAAAATCCTGATTACAGGCGGTGCTGGCTTTCTCGGTCAGCGTCTTGCAAAGCGCTTGCTGGAAGGCAAGGAGCTAAATGGCAAGACAATCACCGAACTCGTGCTACTTGATGTGACGCGACCCAGTGACGAACTTCTGCTCAGAGACAAGCGTGTGCGTGCCGAGGTGGGTGACATCTCGGATCGCGCCGTGCTGGAACGCCTGATCGATGCGGAAACGGAGGCAATCTTCCATCTTGCGGCGATTGTCAGCGGTCAAGCCGAGGCGGATTTCGATCTGGGCATGAAGATCAACCTCGACGCCTCACGGGCGTTGCTTGAAGTGTCGCGCGCGGCGCGTCACGTGCCGCGCGTCGTGTTTACGAGCTCGGTTGCGGTATACGGTGGCGCACTGCCCGATGTTGTGAAGGACGACACTGCTCTCAATCCACAGTCTTCGTACGGAACGCAGAAGGCAATCGCCGAATTGCTGCTCTCTGACTATTCGCGACGCGGCTTTATCGATGGGCGCGTGCTGCGCTTGCCGACTATCAGCGTGCGCCCGGGGAAGCCGAATGCGGCAGCGTCATCGTTCGCAAGCGGCATCATCCGCGAGCCGTTGAAGGGCGAGCGCTCGATATGCCCTGTCGACGGAGAGACACGCCTGTGGCTGTTGTCGCCGAAGAGTGCAATCGAAGCGCTCATCGCGGGCTGTGAGATCGATCGTACGAAGCTCGGCGACCAGCGAGTTATCAACCTGCCGGGTCTGTCAGTCAGTGTGAACGAAATGGTCGAGGCATTGCGTGAAGTAGCTGGAGACGATGCGGTCAACCGGATCGACTGGCAGCGCGATGAGCATATCGAGAAGATCGTTGGCAGCTGGCCTGGCATGTGGGATGTCTCGCGCGCACAAGCACTCGGTCTCACGGGAGACAACAATTTCCCGGATGTTATCCGTGCATATCTGACCGAGTAGCAGTGTGGTGCGCCACTTACTGGCCGGACCCGTTGCACGATTGCGCTCGGCGGATCTGGCAACCGCGCAGCTTCGATAGCTCGCCGGCCCGTATGTTTCGTTGACTTCTACGTATGGCGTTCTACAAGGGCATGTGATGGCTAAAGATACGATTGTTTGGGGCGTCCTGGGAACGGCGAAGATCAACGATAAGGTGGTGGTCCCCATGCACGCCGCGGCAGCCTGCACGGTGAAAGGTATCGCATCTCGAACCGCCGGAAAAGCGCAGGCAGCTGCAACGAAATATGGACTATCCACTGCATACGACAGTTATGAGGCGCTTCTGGCAGATCCAGAAATCGACGCAGTCTATATCCCGTTACCCAATCATCTCCATATGGAGTGGGCCATCAGGTGCGTCGAAGCGGGCAAGCACGTGTTGTGTGAGAAGCCAATCGGTTTGAACGCGGAACAGGCCGAGCGGCTGATCGACGCAAGAGACAGAACTGGCCGATACATACAGGAAGCGTTCATGGTTCGCACGCATCCCCAGTGGATCAAGGTGCGAAGTCTGGTCGAGGAGGGGGCGGTCGGAGATCTGATGGCGGTGACGGGCGCGTTTACCTTTTACAACGTCAATCCGCACGACATTCGCAATAACGTGGAGATTGGCGGGGGCGGTCTGCTCGATATCGGCTGTTATCCGATCACGACGTCACGTTTCGTGACCGGCAGGGAGCCGACGCGCGTCG
This sequence comes from Paraburkholderia sp. Ac-20342, assembly GCF_017104985.1. Lineage (NCBI taxonomy): Bacteria > Pseudomonadati > Pseudomonadota > Betaproteobacteria > Burkholderiales > Burkholderiaceae > Paraburkholderia > Paraburkholderia sp. Ac-20342. Next base: position 19,801 of record NZ_JAAGPQ010000060.1, read on the forward strand.
CTGCCTTCATCAACCGGGACCCATCGTTCGGAGTGGACCGGCTCGGTTCTGTGCTAATGGATTTCGACGGTATCCACGCTACATTTTTTTATTCGACACAGATCCACAATTATCAACGAATGCAGTTTCATGGCACGAAAGGACGCATTGAGGTCGAAATTCCTTTCAATGCGCCCAACGACCGGCCGACTCGCCTGTTGTTGAGTCAACGTACAAGTACGGGCGTCAACGAAGAACGCTGGCTGGAGCTCCCGGTGTGCGATCAATACGCGATCGCAGCCACGGTGTTTTCTGAAGCTATCTTGAGCGGAAACAGGCAGGCAATTCCCCTCGAGGACGCACGGGCAAACATGAACGTGATGGATGCAATCCTGCAATCTGCGCAATCAGGGGCAGAGGTGTTTATCAGAGAGATATGAGGCGCCCCTGCGGGGCAAGTCATGATGCGCTGTGCGATGAACCTCAGTGCAATCGTTGATACGTTACCTGTTAATAAATGGAACGCATGCTCATGAAACGCGGAAGCCGTGGCGTTGCCCTTGTAACCGGTGCGGCGCGAGGGATTGGACATGCCATCTCCAGCCGCCTCGCTGTAAGTGGGTTCGATCTGGCCTTGGTTAGCCTGGAGGCGGAAGCTCCAACTCTGGCCCACTTTATACGAGACGGTGTACCGGCAGAATATTTCAGTAACGATATTGCGGACATCGACGGGCATAGTGAACTCATTGACCGCGTTGAAAACGCTCTTGGGCCGATCACCTGCCTTGTCAATAACGCTGGCGTCACATCGATGGTACGCGGTGACCTTCTCGACGTTACACCCGAAAGCTTTGATCGTTCAGTTGCTGTCAATCTGCGGGGAACATTTTTCCTCACGCAAGCTGTCGCGAGGCGCATGCTAGTCACAGCAACGCCAGGGTGCCATCAGACCATTATTACGATCAGTTCGGCTAATGCGTCGATCGTAGGGGAAAATCGTGGCGACTACTGCATGACCAAATCCGCGCTTGCCATGATGAACAAGCTATTTGCGAGTCGGCTCGCATCATCCGGCATCACGACTTTCGAGATCCGTCCAGGAATAATCGAGACCGAAATGACCGCGCCGGCGGCCGAACGGTATGAGCCCTTCATCCAAACCGGTGGTGTTCCAATGAGGCGGTGGGGCCAGGCTGAAGATGTCGCACAAGCGGTCGCCACACTTGCTACCGGCGGTCTGCCGTTCACCACGGGAGTCCACATCGACGTGGGCGGCGGCATGCAACTGCATCGCGTCTGACGTATTGAGAGAACTTGAGCCGGTGCGTATGCGAGCTGACACCGCAATGGGTGTCAGCAGGTCGGCGATGTCATGTCCGGTTACGTCACCTCAATCAAGCGCTTCCGCTCAGGCCGGTTCTGCGAACGAGCCGGCGTTCTCGATACGGAAATCGATGGCCGTCAAATCGGCTTCCAGTGCATTTCGCTGCTGCCGGGTCAATTCAACGAGCGGCGGACGCACGCGCGACCAGTTCTCGTCTCCCGATTGCCACGCGATCGCTGCTTTCATTGCGGGTATAACCGGAAAGCGGGTGAAGATGCCGCGCAATGCATTCAGACGCTGCTGTTGATCGTCCGCCTCTGGAGTTTGCCATGTGCGCGCGAGCTGCGCGATGTTCCGAGCGTTCACGTTGGCGGTAGCCGTGATGCAACCCGCGCCACCGGCACGCAGTGTCTGCAGAAGGAAGGTCTCACTGCCAGCCATAACGTCAAAACCGCTTTTGCCAAAGGCATCAATGATCGCCGAGGTATTCGCCCAATCGCCGGAACTGTCTTTAATGCCCGCAATGACGCTCGGATAGGCGTTCAGCAGACGTTCGATCAACCCGAGGCTGATGCCGACCTGCGCAACGGCGGGGATGTGATACAGGAATACGCGCAGCCGTGCATCGGCGACCGCATCGATGACAGTCGCGAACGAGCGGAACAGCCCCTCGTCGCAGACGTTTTTGTAGTAGAACGGCGGCAGCATCAGCACGCCCGCGCATCCCGCCTCGACCGCGTGCCGCGTCAGTTCGATTGCGTCGGGCAGTGCACATGCGCCTGTGCCCGGCATCATGCGCGCCGGGGGTAACCCATCTGCGATCAGCGTATCGAGCAGATGGCGCTTCTCGGCGACCGATAGCGAGTTCGCTTCCGAATTCGTGCCGAACAGCGCCAGCCCGACGTCGTGATCGATCATGCTGCGGCAATGCCGCGCAAGCCGCGACGCGGACGGTGCGCCATTCGCGTCGAAGGGTGTGACGACCGGCGTCAGCACACGCTGGGTCAAATGGGATGAATTCATGTCGAGTGTCTCCTCGTGCGACGGGCACTGATGGGTCGATGGAAAGGCCCATCTAGTGTTCCCGAGAGTGGTCCGCCGAAAAAGACACTCCAGCCTTCTTCAGAACTCGCCGTGCCCGCTTTCTCGCGACAAGTCGTTCGTGCTGCGTCGCACGAGGTTAGCCTGGGCGGGAAGATCGATATTCATCCACGGATGCACGTCGTAATGGCGCGCCTCGAACGACTTGATGGCGTCGCCGTCGGCCAACGTCATGCCGATCATGTCGAGCCCTTCGATGAACATGCGCCGCTGGCGGGCGGGCAGTTCGAATGGAAACACATCGCCGCTGGCGGTCGTGATCTGTTGACGCGCAACGTCGATGCTCAGCTCGGCGCTTGTCGGTTCGCGGCTCAGTTCGAGTAGTTGCGCAACGATTTGCGTATCCAGCGTGACCAGCAGCAGACGATTGTTCAGCGCGTTGAAGTAAAAGATCTCGCCGAAACTCGGCGCGATCACGGCGTCGAAGCCAGCCTGCTGCAAACCCCAAACCGCATGCTCGCGGCTCGATCCGCAGCCGAAGTTTGCCCCGGCAATCAGAATGCGCGCGGCACGATATTCCGGGCGGTTCAGCACGAAATCGTCGCGCAGCTGGCCGCTGGCGTCGTGGCGCAAGTCGTATAACACGCCGCGCGCGAGGCCCGACTTGTCGATGCCGAGTAAAAACTGCTTCGGCATGATCTGGTCGGTGTCGAGATTGTTCAGCGGCAGCGGCGCGGCGATGCCGCTGATGATGTCATGTGCGTCCATGTCAAGCCTCCTTGCGTACGTCGACGATGCATCCCGCCAACGCGGCGGCGGCGGCCATCGTCGGGCTCATCAGATGGGTGCGGGCGCCACGTCCCTGGCGTCCCTCGAAATTGCGGTTGGTGGTCGACGCGCATCGTTGTCCGGGCGCGAGCACGTCGTCGTTCATCGCGAGGCACATCGAACAACCCGGCTGGCGCCATTCGAAGCCCGCGTCGATCAGCGCCTGGGCGATGCCTTCGCGTTCGGCCTGTGCGCGTACGAGGCCGGAGCCCGGAACCACCATCGCACGCACCGAACTGGCGACCTTGCGGCCTCGGACGACCGCGGCAACCGCGCGTAAATCTTCGATGCGCGCATTCGTGCACGAGCCGATGAACACATGATCGATAGCCAGGCCGTCGAGCCGCTGACCGGCGCTCAGCCCCATATAGTCGAGCGCCTTGACGATGTTGTCACGTTCGACGGCGTCGTCAGGCAGCGCCGGAATGCGCGCGTCGATCGCGATGGCCTGATCGGGACTCGTGCCCCAGGTGACGAACGGTGTCACGTCGCGCGCATCGAAATCGAACGCGACGTCGAACTGCGCATCGTCGTCCGATTTCAACTGACGCCATTGGTACGCCGCCTCGGCGATCTGCGCCGCCGATAGATCGCGGATGCGTTCGGCGACATAGGCCACCGTCACGTCGTCGGGCGCGATCAGCGCGCCGCGCGCGCCAGCCTCGACGGTCATGTTGCACAGCGTCATGCGCGCTTCGGCGCTCAGCGCCTCGATGGCCGGTCCGCAGTATTCGACCGCGTAGCCGCGCGCGCCCTGTGCGCCAATTTTCGCGATGATCGTCAGCACCAGATCCTTCGACGTCGTGCCGGGCGGCAACTCGCCTTCGACACGAATGCGCATGTCGCGAGCGACCCGGTAGACGAGCGTCTGGGTCGCCAGCACGTGCTCGACTTCCGACGTGCCGATACCGAAACCCAACGCGCCCAGCGCGCCATACGTGGTCGTGTGGCTGTCGCCGCACAGCACGACCATGCCAGGGCGGATCAGCCCGATTTCCGGTGCGACGACGTGCTCGATGCCCTGTTCGGGATCCGTGATATCGAACAGATGAATGCCGTGCTTGTGGCAATTGCGCGTGAAGTTCGCGGCCTGCTGCGCAGCGGCGTCGACCAGAATCAAGCGCTCCCCACGCGCAACGGGATGGGTCGGAATGACGTGATCGACAACGCCCATCTGCTTTTCGGGGCACCGCACCGGCAGATCTTTTTCGGCGAGCCCGGCAAACGCTTGCGGGCTCGTGTACTCGTTCATGATGTGCAAGTCGACATACAGGCCGACGTGGTTCTCGTCCACGTGAAACGCCGTGTGACTGCCGACAATCTTCTGATAAAGCGTCCGTCCCATCTCTCTCTCCGATTCTTTCCCGCCCGCCGTCGAGCAAGGCTCGCCAGTCTAAATCAGCTTCACGATCAGATAAAGCGCTTCCTTCGTATAACGTTAACCCCATAAAAAACAGCTTGCAAGACACCGAAAGCGCTTTCATAATCCATCAAACTTCGTGGCTCGGCGCGCGGCCTGCTGGCCTTCAATCCGGAGTGTCGGCGTTTGCGTGCCGGGGCCATTCAATCGCAGTTGATTGCATTCTTCAGGAGACATCGAACATGAGTCAGAGCCTCGGACAAGGCGTCGTCGCCGCTCCCGTGCTGCCTTTCCACGAAAACGGCGAGATTGACTGGAACACGCTGGATCGCTACATCACCGAGGTCGGTGCCGCGCAGCCGCGCGCCATCGCAATGAACATGGCGCTGAGCGAGGTCAGTTCACTGGAAGTCGACGAGCAGCTGGAAGTGATTCGCCGCTGCCGCGCAGCGCTCGGCAAATCGGTGACGCTGCTATCCGGTGTGAACGCAACCCATACGACCGCTGCAGTGGCGCTTGCCAAACAGTTCGAGGATCTCGACGTCGACGGGCTGGTGCTGTTTCCGCCGATGCCGGCGTTCGTCGGCTCGCCGACGGTGGAGATGGTGTACGACTACCACGCAGCTGTGGCGGACGCCGTGAAACTGCCGATGCTCGCGTTCCAGAACGTGTTCAGCAAATACCCGCCGGGAACGATCAAGGCGCTGTCGAAGATTCCGACCATTCAGGGCATCAAGGATGCGTCGTTCGACGTCGAACAAACCAACGAGAACATCAAGGAAGCGCGTGAAGCGGAGCGCCGTATCGGCGTGTTGACGGGCAGCGATACTTTCATTCTCGAAGCCATGCTGATGGGTTGCGACGGCGCACTGATCGGATTCGCGGCGACAGGTACCTCTGAAATCGTGCGCATGCAGAAGCTCGCGGCCGAACGCAAGGTGGAAGAAGCGTACGAAATCTGGTTCAAGCTCGGTCCGCTCGCACGCGCCTGCTGGCGCACCCCGTTGCGCGACTATCGGGTGCGCACCAAATACGCGCTGATGAAGCAGGGCGTGCTGCAGAACATGAAAGTGCGCGCGCCGCTCACCACGCTGACCGACTACGACCGCAAGAACATCGACGCGATCTTCGACGAACACAATCTGGCCGATCCGCGTTTCCGTCCGGGCGGCGCGACATACGCACGATAAGTCGGCAAGGAGACGCAACGGTGGACTACGGCAATCCGGAAGACGCGCAATGCGTGACATGCGAGCGCGTCGGGGACCATGTACTGGTCATGCGCATCGATCGGGTCGCGAAGCGCAATGCGTTGAGCAACCCGATGGTGATCGAAATGGGGCGAGTGCTGCGTGAGGCAACCGACGATCGTACGGTCAGATGCGTCGTGATCACGGGCGGGGAAGAGGTCTTCTCCGCCGGCGCCGACATGAAGAACATGCTGCAGTACGGCGTCATCGACGTGGTGTCGGATCCGCGCCGCATCGAGGCGTGGAACGCGATCGCCACGTTCGCCAAGCCGATGATCGCCGCGGTCAATGGCGTCGCGGTCGGCGCGGGCAACGAGCTCGTGCTGTGCTGCGATCTGATCGTGGCGGGTTCGAATGCGCAGTTCGGCCAGCCTGAAGTGCGCAACGGCGGTCTCGCCGGCGACGGCGGCACGCAACGGCTACCGCGCAAGCTCGGTCCGCAACTCGCGACCTACATGCTGCTCAGCGGCGAAATGATCGACGCGCAAACCGCGCTGAAAGCCGGCTACGTGCTCGAGGTCTGTGAGCCGGCGCGCACGCTCGATCGCGCCATTGAGATCGCCAACGTCATTGCGGAGCGCGCACCGCTGTCGGTGCAGTTCACCAAGGCATGCATCAACGAGGCGGTCGGTGCAAACGCATCTAACGGTCTGGCCTACGAACGCGTGGCGATGTTCAGGAACCATCGATCGCGTGACCGGCAGGAAGGTCTGAATGCATTCAAGGAAAAGAGACGGCCGCAATACACCGGCGAATAGTTTCGCCGCGACGTCTCTCGCTATCTATTCCAGGAGGAAATGTGCTGCTGAATTCAATGAAGGTCGTGAGCTTCTGTCATGTCCTGCAAGGTCCCGCCTGTACGCAATATCTCGGTGACATGGGCGCGGACATAATCAAGGTCGAGCCGCTCGGCGGCGAGCGCTCGCGCCGGTGGGCCGGCGCCGACATGGGCGGCGCAAGTGGCCTGTATCTGTCGGCCTTCCGTAACAAGCGCTTGTTCGCCGCGGATCTCAAGTCGCCCGAAGGCCGCGAAGTGATCCTGTCGCTGATCGAGCAGGCCGACGTGGTGGTCGAAAATTTCCGCCACGGCGTGATGGCGCGGCTCGGTCTGTCGTACGAGGACGTCAAGAAGCGCAACCCCAACATCATCTATGCGAGCGGCACCGGCTGGGGCAACGCGGGCCCGATGCTCGCGCGCGAATCGCAGGATCTGATCATCCAGGCTCGCACGGGTCTGATGAGCGCGACCGGTCACAAGCATGGTGAAGCGAAAGCGGTCGGTTCCGCGATCGTCGATCAGCACGCGGGCGCGTTGCTCGCAATGGGTATCGTCGCTGCGTATGTAAAGAAGTTGACGACGGGCGAGGGCGGCCGCGTCGAAAGTTCGTTGTTCACCGCCGGTCTCGATCTGCAGACGGAGCCGCTGACGGTCTACATGTCGGTGCGTCCCGGTGCGCAGACGATGAACCGCGAGCCGCATCTGGCCACCTGGTATCACCATGCGCCGTATGGCGTGTACCAGCTGAAGGATGGCGAGATGGCCGTCTCGACCAATCCGGTCGCGAAGCTCGCCGAGGCACTCGACAGTCCCGAGCTGCGCGAGATGCAGCAGCTCGACCCGTACCAGGATCGCGATCAGATTGCGGCAGTGTTCGCGAAGGTGATGAAGACCAAGACCTACGCCGAGGCCGCGGCGGGCTTCGACAAGCTGGCGGTCTGGTACGGACCTGTGCACGATTTCGACGATGTCGCCGACGATCCTCAGGTGGCGGCGATGGAAGTGTTCCGTCCCGAAGACATCAACGGGCGCAAGGTCGTACTCGTCAATCACCCGATCCGCTACGACGGCCAGGTGCCGCCGCTGCGCATCAAGGGGCTCGAAATCGGCGAACACACGCGCGAGATTCTTGCCGAGCATGGCTACGACCAGGCGAAGATCGATGATCTGGTCGCGAGAAACATCGTCGGCTCGCCGCGCTGAACGCACTACCACAACAACAGCAAGGAGACGAAACATGAAGAGCATGTGGAAGATGTGGGCCGCGGCCCTGGCGGTATTCGGCGCGGTCTCGATGGCGAGCGCGGCGGACACGTATCCGGCGCGGCCCATCCAGTTCATCATTCCGTATCCCCCGGGCGGCGCGTCCGATGTGATCGCGCGGATTCTCGGTCCGAAAATGTCGGCTGCGCTCGGGGAGCCGGTCGTGATCCAGAATCGCCCTGGCGCGAACGGCAACATCGCCGCCGATGATGTCGCGCACGCCAAACCCGACGGCTATACGATCCTGATGGGCAATGTCGGCCCGAACGCGATCAACCCGGCGATCTACAAGAACGTGAGCTTCGATCCGATCAAAAGCTTCGCGCCGATCGTGCAGACGGGGAACGTGCCGATGGTCGTGGTCGTCAACGCGTCGCTGCCCGTCAAGAACATGCAGGAGTTCCTCGCGTATCTTCGCAACAGCAAGCAGTCGCCCATTTTCGCGACGGGCGGTATCGGATCGGCGACGCATCTGACGTCGGGACTGCTCGAAGTGATGGGCAAGGTCAAGCTCACACACGTGCAGTATTCCGGCGACGTGTTCACGCTGAACGACATGATCGGCGGACATGTAATGATGGGCATCGTCACACTGCCGGCACTCTTGCCTTTCCTCCACAACGACAAGCTGCGCATTCTCGCGGTGACTACCGCCAAGCGCACGCCGAAGCTGCCCGATACGCCGACCATCGCCGAGTCCGGCATTCCGGGTTTCGATTCGGCCTCGTGGGGCGGCGTGTTCGCGCCGGCCGGCACACCCGCGCCGATCGTCGACAAGCTCAATACGACGCTCGTCACGATTCTCAAGGATCCGGAAGTCGTGTCGAAGCTCGGGCAGCTGGGCGTCGACATTGTCGGCAACACGCCGCAGCAGTTCGGCAGCTATATGTCAGAAGAAGTGGGCAAGTGGGCCGGCGTCGTCAAGCAGACAGGTATCTCCGCGAACTGATACTGATGCTCGCAGCGACGTTTCGCGTCGCTGCTTCCCGCACTACAGGTTGAGATCATGAAACGTATTATCCAGTTGGCCATCGTCGGATGTGGATGGGCGGGTGACATTCACATGGAAGGTCTACGTCCGCTCGCGGACCGCTTCGCGGTGCGCGCGTGCGTCGACAACAGCAGCGATCGGCGCAGCGATTTCGCGAATCGCTACGGTATTCCCGTGCAGGCCGAAACGCTTGCGGAAGTGCTGGCGATGCAGGACATCGACGTCGTGGTGATCTGCACGCCGCCGGGCTTGCATCATCCGATGGCGGTCGAAGCGCTCAAAGCGGGCAAGCATGTGATCTGCGAGAAGCCGCTCACGAGTTCAATGGAGCTGGTGGACGATCTGCGCAAAGTGGAAAGCCGCTCGATCGGCCGTGTGATGCCGATTTTTCAGTATCGCTTCGGCAATGGCGCGGAACGTGTGCGGCGTGCGATTGCGTCGGGATCGACGGGAAAGCATTTCGTCACGACGGTCGAGATCGCGCGGACGCGCGGCGCGGAGTACTACAAGCAGGCGTGGCGCGGCAAGTTCGCAACGGAGCTCGGCGGGTTGTGGGTGACGCAGGCGATTCATATTCACGACCTGCTCTATTCGCTTGTCGGGCCGGCCGTCGCGGTGACGTCGTTCAGCGACACGCGGGTGAATCCGATCGAAGTGGAGGACTGCGGTGTCGCGTGCCTGAAGATGGGAGACGGCTCACTGGTGTCGGTCGGTGCGACGCTCGGGTCGGTCAAACAGCAAACGCGCATTCGCATGTGCTTCGAGCACGTGACGTTCGAGCGTCTGGTCGATCATGAAACGCAGCGTATCGCCGACGACCCGTGGACGGTGTTGCCGCGATCGGATGCGGTGAAACGCGAGATCGACGCCGCGATGGATATCGAGCCGAGCCCGTTCAGTTACTTCGGACGTCAGTACGAACTGTTCCATGCGGCGCTGATGTCGGGCACGCCGTTCCCGGTCACGCTCGACGATGCGCGCGCATCGATCGAACTCGTCACGGCGCTGTATCTGTCGGCGCGCTCAGGATCGACGGTCCATCTGCCGATCTCGAAGGACGGCGACGGCTATCACGGGTGGGCGCCGCAATGAGCGTGTCCGGTATTTGAAGATTCGATGGGAGATGCAGGCATGAAGATCACATGGAGACCGTCGCGCGACCAGTTGGGCGGCGTCTTGCTGATGCTGCTTGGCGTGGGTGTGTCGATTGGTGGATTGTCGTTTCACGTGGGCACGCTGACCGACATGGGGTCCGGCTTCATCCCGCTGGTGCTCGGTGTGCTGATGACACTGATCGGTCTCGCGGTCATCCTGGCGGAGAAAAAGGAGGAGCGTGAGGCAGAACAGAAATTCGCCAAGCCGGAATGGCGCGGATGGTTCTGCATTCTTGCCGGCGTCGCGGCGTTCGTCGTGGTCGGCACGTACGGCGGGCTCATTCCCGCGACGTTCCTGACGGTGCTGATTGCCGCGCTCGGTGATAAGAGCAACTCGATGCGCGACTGCCTGCTTCTCGCACTGGCGGTAACCGTATTCGGCGTCGCCGTGTTCGGCTACGGACTCGGGCTGCAGATGCCGTTTTTCGCTTGGGGTTGAAAAGATGGGACACAGTATCGTCGATCTGCTTTACGGTTTTGGGATTGCGCTGCAACCTGGCAATCTGATGTGGTCGTTCTTTGGCGTGCTGGTTGGCAACCTGATCGGTGTGCTGCCCGGCATGGGTGCGCTCACGACCATTTCGATGCTCCTGCCGCTGACCTACGTGATCCCGCCCGTACCGGCGATCCTGATGCTCGCCGGCATCTTCTACGGCTCGCAATACGGCGGCGCGATAGGCGCGATTCTGCTGAATTTGCCGAGTCATCCACCGCACGCGGTGACCTGTCTCGATGGCTATCCGCTTACGCAGCAGGGGAAGGGCGGCACGGCGCTCGGCATCACGATGATGTGCTCGTTTTTCGCGGCGTCGGTGGGCATTCTGGTGATGATCTTCCTGTCGCCGGTGCTGGTGAGCATTGCGTTCAAGTTCGGGCCGCCTGAGCTATTCGCAATCATGCTGATGGGGCTCGTCGCCGGTGCGACGATGTCGCGTGGTTCGCCGCTCAAGGGTGTGGCGATGACGTTATTCGGTCTGGTCTGCGGCGTGGTCGGCACCGATCCGACCAGCGGCGCGATGCGCTTTACGTTCGGCATGCAGAGCCTGTCCGATGGCGTCGATCTGGGCGCGCTGTGCATGGGCCTGTTCGGCGTGGCCGATTTTCTGTCGAGCATCAACCGCGTGCATCTGCAAACGAAAGCAACGCGTGTGCGGATGTCGGAGATGCGTCCGAGCTGGGCGGAGATCAAGCAGGCGTTCAAGCCGATGCTGCGAGGCACGTTCATCGGCACGCTATTCGGTGCGATGCCAGGGACCGGTCCGACCATTACAACCTTCATTGCCTACGCGTTCGAGCGTAAGGTGGCACGCAATCCGGAGCGCTTCGGCAAGGGTGCGATCGAAGGCGTGGCGGCGCCCGAAGCCGCGTCGCATTCGAAGACGCAAGTTGACTTTATCCCGACGATGAGTCTCGGTATTCCGGGCGACGCCGTGATGGCGCTATTACTCGGCGCGTTGATCATCAAGGGTATTCAGCCTGGTCCGCAACTGATTACCGAACACCCGGATATCTTCTGGGGATTGATCGCCAGTTTCTGGATCGGCAACGTATTGCTGGTCATTCTCAATGTGCCGATGATCGGTGTGTGGGTTCGCCTTCTCCAGGTGCCGTATCGGCTTCTTTATCCCGCGGCACTCTTTTTTATCGCGGTTGGCGTGTACAGCACGAACAACAGTCTGTTCCAGGTTGGCGAAGTGGCGGTATTCGGCGTGATCGGCGCGATCTTCATTGCACTGAAATTTCCGGTATCGCCGATCGTGCTCGGCTTCGTGCTGGGGCCGATGCTGGAGCAGAACTTCCGGCGTGCGATGCTGCTCGAGCGTGGCGATCTGATCGCGCTCGTATCGCGGCCGATCTGCGCGGCATTTCTTTCGGTTAGCGCACTGCTGATCCTGATTCAGGTCTTTGCATTCGCCCGCGCACGCATCCGATCGTCGCGTGCGCGGCAGAACGGAAAGGCGTCGCCGGAGTCTGGACGCGCTGGCACGTTGCAAAGTGTCGCTGACTCGGTTCCGCGGCAGCAAAGCCATTGACGATGCGTGCAATGCAGCAGAAACGGCAGTCCGCCGGGGATCCGGCGACGGCCAGTTGGCAGGGAAGCGCCACGGTATAATTGCGCATGGCGTATTCGCCTTTCGCGAGCGCCGTCGAGAGCAACGGCGGCAACGGGCTACAGCAGGCAAGGGCGATCTATGGGCAGCAAAATTGTCGAGAAACCGGTGGTGAGCAAGCGGGTTCGAAAGAGCGGCGCGAATCCGGTGCGTTTGTCGGACGTCGCGCAACTTGCCAAGGTGTCGCCCGCTTCGGTGTCTCGCGTATTCAATGATCCCGACCTGGTATCCGCGGATCTCAGGCAGCGCGTGCTTCGCGCGGCGCAGGTCCTGAACTGGGTACCCAATGGCGCGGCCAAGGCTCTGGCGTCATTGCGCACCCGTACGATCGGCGTATTGATTCCGACGCTCAGTCACCAGAACTTCGCGAATCTGATCGAAAGCCTGCAGCGTCATCTGGGTAAGGCGCAGTACACGTTGATTCTCGGCTGCATCGAGCCAGATCCGACCATGCATCTGCAGCAGGCGCGCAAGATGGTCGAGCGTGGTGTCGACTGGATGGTGCTGGTCGGCGAGGCGCAGCCGCCCGCACTGATCGAGCTGCTGAAGGCGCACAACGTGCCTTACGTGATGACTTACACGAACGGCCGTAATCCTGAAAACATCTGCATCGGCTTCGATAATTACGCTGCCGCGTCGACCATCACCCGGCATCTGCTCGACTTGGGACACACGCGTTTTGCGTTGATCGCGCATCAGTTCACCGTCAACGACCGGATCCAGCAGCGGATCGACGGCGTGCGCGATACGCTCGCGGATGCCGGGCTCGGCATCCGGCCGCAGCATTTCGTGCGCGCCGACCGCAGGCATATTGCAAGCGCGCGCGAAGGATTTCAAAAGATCATGTCGGACGAACGTCTCAGGCCGACCGCAGTCATCTGCACGAACGACTATCTGGCATCGGGTGCCATCATCGAAGCGCACGCGATGGGCATTCCGGTTCCTCAGGATCTGAGCATCGTCGGTTTCGACGATATCGACACTTCCGCACACTTGAGTCCGCCGCTCACCACCATCCATATTCCGGCGCAGGAAATGGGTGAGGCCGTCGCCAGATACATCCTCGATTCCATCAACGGCAACGAGACTTCGAAAGTCCCGACCTTGCCCGCGGATCTGATCGTGCGGGGCAGCACGGCTGCGCCAGCGTCGTCTCGCTAGACCGCACGGCTCACGCTTCACGGCGCCCGTAAAAGAAGTATTTTGCGGCGCGTGAATCTGCCCGTAGACGGTTGTTGATTCCTGGACGCTCACGAACAATGGGCGTTAGCGAAGCGCAATTCAGACGCATCGCAACAGGGAGGAGACATGCGCAGCGAGCATCGTGCAGGCATCACGCGTCGCAAATGGATCGCTGGAGCGGCGGGTTTGCTGGCCTCGACGGCATTGCCTATCGCCGCGAATGCGCAATCGACCACGCAGGCATCGCTGAGATTTCACTGGACGTGGCTCGGCGGCATGGCACCGATGTTCTACGGTGTCCGCAACGGATTCTTCAAGGATGCCGGCATCGATCTGAGTCTCGGCGAAGGCCGCGGCTCGGGGACCACCGTGAAGATGGTGGCGCTCGGCGATGACACCTTCGCCTGGGCGGATACCGGTGCGGTCGTTCTCGCCGCGGCCAAAGGCGTGCCGATCAAACAGGTGATGACGTTTGCGATGAATACGCTGTGCTGCGTGTGGATCGACGGGCGGACTTCGATTCGAAGCGGTAAAGACCTGATCGGCAAGCGGATCGGATCGGCGGCGGGCGACGGCAACGACCAGCTCTTTCCCGCGATCCTCGCGGTCAACGGCATCCGCCCTGACCAGGTGCAGAAGATCATCCTTGATCCGGCCACCAAGGTCGCCGCGCTCGCTAAGGGCCGCATCGACGTACTACTCGGTGGAACGCCGGGCGAGCCCGTTGCGCTGCGTCTCGCCGGACTGCCCGCAAAGACGATGCTGTATTCAGAACTTGGCGTGCCCACCTTGGGTCAGGGTATCTCGACGAGCAGCAAACTCCTTGAAAACAACCCTGATCTGGTACGGCGCTTCGTTGCCGCGACCAAACGCTCGTGGATAGAGTCGATGAAAGACCCGCGTGCCGCCATCGACGCGATGATCGATCACACGGGAATGCAGGACAGACGTCCATATCTCGAAATGGGATACGCCGCGCTGAACCAGGTGCTGATCAAACAGCAGGATTTCGGCTTTACGCCGCCCGCTGCGATGACTGAAACCGTGTCACTGCTGGAAAAATATTCAGATCTACCGAAGCAGAAGCGCGCCGAAGATTTCTATACGAACGCATTCGTCTGATGCGTTCGCCACTGACCGTCACGCCGGGGATTCGCTGATGAAACTCGTGACTTTTTCCGTTGACTCGATGCTAGGGCCGCAACGCCGCGTCGGCGTGATGGGTGTGTCAGATATCGTCGACGTCACGTCGGCGCGCTGCTGTTTCATGGAGCAGTACGTGCCGCCCGCGGCGGCGGCCGCGATCGGCACAGCGCAGACACCGCCCGATCTTGCCGAGATCCTTGCGCTGGGTGAAACAGGCATGCAGTGGCTGTCGGAGGCGGTCGGGTTCGTAGCCGGACGCGGCCTCGCATCGACGGCGCTCGGTGCGCGGATATCGCATCGCATCGACGATGTCGTGCTGTTGGCGCCCATACCGGCGCCGCCCGCGATGTTCAATTTCAATTTCTGGCCGGGTCATCGTGACGCTACTGCGAGCCACGGTATGAGCATGCCAGCACCCCAGCATGGTGTGCATCTGGGCTCATTCTGGAAGGGCAATGCGGCATCGTTCGTCGGGCCGGGTGTTGCGCTGCGCATTCCGTCATATGCCGAAGAAATCGACGTGGAATGCGAACTCGCGGCGATCGTCGGCGTGGGTGGACGCGACCTGGACGTCGCGCAAGCGGAGCGCGCGATCGCCGGTTATACGATTTTCAACGACGCCAGCGTACGCGGCGTGCAACCGGCCGAAATGCGTCAGGGACGCGGTATGTGCAAGGCCAAGGACTTCGACACGGGCAACGCGATGGGGCCGTGTCTCGTCACGCCGGACGAGGCAGGTCCGATCGACGAACTCGAATTTGCTCTCGAAGTGAATGGGCAGATCTGGTCGAGTGCGCGCGGCGCGGATATTCGCGGCAATCTGCCTGAAGTCATTTCGTTTCTGTCCCGCGGGCAAACGCTGCTTCCCGGGACCGTGGTAGCGACAGGTGCGTTCGCGGGAGGAACGGCGTTCGATCTTGGCCGCAGGTTATCGCCGGGTGACGAGGTCGGGCTCCATATATCCCGGATCGGCGTGCTGCGTAATGTGATCGGCGCACGCGAGCAGCCTTACGCACCATTGGCGATGCCGCGATAGCCGTGTTTCTTTTAGAACCGTTTGGGGGACGCAAGTCATGCTGACTTCCAGGTATGGATCGGCTGTCGCCGGTTTTGCAGCGCGAGCGCTAACCACTGATTTGTCCGCGGAGGTCGAACGGCATGCGAGAAATCACATCGTCGATACGATAGGCGCAATCGTGTCGGGTTCGGCGATGAGCGCAGGCCGGGCGGCGCAACGCTATGTGCAAATGACGGCAGGTGAACCGCGCGCTTCGGTCATTGGCACCCGGTTGCGCGCACCACTGATCGAAGCCGCACTGGCAAACGGCATGTCCGCACACGCCGACGAGTCCGACGATTCGCACCAGCAGAGCATGACTCATCCGGGCTGCGGCGTATTGCCGGCGGCGCTCGCGATCGCAGAGTCGACCGGCGCGAGCGGCCGCGACTTCATGCGCGCGGTGGTGCTGGGCTATGAAATGTGCACGCGCTTCGCGAGCGCATTCGGCGCCGACATGAGTTCGAAGCGCGCGTCGCTTGCGAGTCACTCGTATGGTCCGTTGTTCGGAGCGGGTTATGCAGCCGGCGCGTTGCTGAAATTCGACGAAGAGAAGTTCGCGATTCTGCTCAACTATCTGTCGCAGGAAGCATCGGGGCTGACGACATGGCGGCTCGATAGCAGTCATACGCTCAAAAGCTATGCATTCGCGGGTATGTCGGCGAGCAATGGCGTGAAGGCGGCAATGCTCGTGCATTCCGGATTCACGGGTTCGGGCGATGTACTCGATGCGAGCCGTCGCAGCATGCTCGAATGCATTACGGCACATCCACGGCCGGACGCATTGATCGACGGGCTAGGCGAGCAATACGCGGTCGTGCAGAGTGACATCAAGTATTACTCGGTCGGCTATCCGATTGCCGCGCCTGTCGCGGCAGTCGAGAAGATACTCGCGCACGATGGTTTCATGGCTAGTCAGGTCGAACGCGTGAGACTGCGTTACCACCGGGACTGGTACACCGTGGTCGGCGATCTGTCGAGAATGCCCGACGTGAACTTGCGCTACTGCCTCGCGGTGACGCTGCTGGATGGGCGCTTGACGTTCGACGCCGCTCACGACAAAGAGCGTATGGAAGCGGAAGACGTCGTGCGGATAGCACAGCGCATCGAATTTCTCGATGCCGACGCGGATCTCGACTATTTCGCCGCCCGCGTCGAAATCGATGCGGGTGGGAAGACCTGGCGCGCGGAGCAGGACAAGTGTGTATTGGGCCGGATCGAGAATCCGATGTCCGACGCGCAGGTCCGGGACAAGGCACGACAGCTGATGACGCCGGTGTTGGGCGCATCGTCGGTCGAGAGAGTCATCGGCATGCTGGACCAGCTGGAATCGCTGAGCGGCATCCGCACGCTCATCGATACGATGTGTTGCGAGCGAGGCAGCCGGTAGGTACAGACCAGCCACATCAGCTCAACTCAGCGGAAGCGCTCTCCTATGGTCTGACGAGCGCGGAGAGAACAATGGCAAAGCCGCCTGCAGAAAGGCCTCCGCCAGCGGTGACTGCGGTGACGAATGCGGCCACATGACGCCGACCGTTCGCTTTGGGCACGGTTCGGGCAGGCTATGACGCTGCAGCCGGCTGTCGAGCGAGCCGGCAAAGGTCCAGTCGGGTAGCAATGACACGCCCAGCCCTTCGGCAACCAGACGTGCGATCGACTGAATGCCATCGAGTTCGAAACGCACGCGAGGGCGTACATTGAGCCTGCGCAGATAGTCGTCCGCGAGCTTGCCGCCGACGACATTGCGGTCATAGCGCACATAAGGCTGGTCTCTGACTGCCTGAATGGGATCCTTCACGTTCATCGACGAAGGCGTTAGCAGCATCAGCGCTTCTTCTCTCAGGCTCTGCCAGACGAATGTTTTTGGCAACTCGAACAGCGGACGCACGAGGATGCCGGCATCAATATCTCCGCTGACCAATCTCGAGTAAATGTGCGTGGACGATCCCGGCTCGATGAAGATCTCGATATCGGGATGCCGCTCGACCCATCGCTTGAGCGCCAACGGGACCATTTCGAGCAACGCCGAAGGCGTCGCGCCCAGACGCAAGGGGCCGGCCGGAAGCCCCGTTTCAGATGCGGCGGATTTCAGTGTTCGAACATCGCGAAGCACCGTGCGTGCGTGATCGACGATTTTCAGGCCTGCAATGGTCGGCTTGACCGTTCTTCCTACGCGCACGATTAACGGCGTTCCGAGAATATCTTCCAGCGCCTTCAGACGTTGTGCAATCGACGCAGGCGCGAGATCCAGGTGACGTGCCGCCTCCGCGATCGAGCCCAATTCAACCACGCATAGAAAGCTTTGCAGAAATCTGGAATCCATAGCGAACGACACCAGCGAGTTGCGGTTGACCGATTGTAGTCGAAAAAAACGATGTGTCGTTCTATCTATTTGGAGGCCATTGAACGCGTAGACGCTGGACATCAAGGGTTTTTCCGCATCTTCCGGGCTCCTCGACATTCACAGGTGAAAGCAGGAAATTCCGTTGTCTGAAGACGAGCGTGTGCGGTTGTTCGCAACCTTGCCAGCCGACACAATTTGCCTGCACGACACTCTCTATTCGTCTCGAACATTCGCAGGGATAGCCAGATGCCAAAGATCTCCTCTATCGACGTCTGTACCGCAAGCGTTCCGCTGGATCGCACGACGTCGTTCTCGAACCGAAGCGTGGCAATTCGCCACTATGGACTCGTCAAGATCCGCTCCCAGGAAGGTGTAGAGGGGATCGGTTTCTGCTACATCGGTAGCGCCGCGGGCCGGATTTTCAACGAAGCCGTGGCATCGCTGCTGGCGCCGATCGTGCTGGGCCGCGATTCGTATGAAATCGAGGACCTGTGGTCGTCGATGTATCAGGAGTCGCTATTGCAGGGGCGCTCAGGCGTCGTGATGAGAGCGATCAGCACCATCGATACAGCGCTATGGGACCTGAACGCCCGCACCAACAAGCTGCCGCTTCATCAGTACCTGGGCGCGGCAGCCGCCACCGAGGTGCCGGCCTACGCAAGCGGAGGCTACTACCTGGAAGGCAAGACCGACGCCATGCTGGGCGAAGAAATGCTCAAGTACACGGAACTCGGCTTTCGCGCCGTCAAGATGAAAACCGGGCGACTGTCTCCGAAAGACGAAGCGGCACGAGTTCGCGCGGCGAGGGAAGCTGTGGGTCCGGATGTCGAGCTGATGCTCGATTGCAACAACGCCTGGCAGGATCTCACCGAAGCCTTGCAATACGTGAGACGTATCGAGGAATTCGACCCGTATTTCATCGAAGAGCCGTTCGGTCCCGACGATATCGAAAATCATGCGCGGCTCGCGAGCGCCACGCACGTGCCGATCGCAACCGCGGAGATCGGCTACGGCCGCTGGTATCACAAGGCGTTGCTCGATAGCGGTGGCGCATCGATCCTGCAAACGGACGCGGCGGTGTGCGGCGGCATCACCGAATGGAAGCGGATCGCGGCGACCGCTGCAAGCTACGGCGTGGTCTTGTGCCCGCACTGGTTCCACGATCTGCACGCTCCGCTGGTCGCAGCGACGCCCAACGCACGCTATGTCGAGTTCTTCCCGGATGACCAGGTGCTGAATTTCCGCCGGCTTCTCGATCGACAACTGGAGTTCAAGCATGGGCACGTGCAGTTGCATCAGGCGAGCGGGCTCGGATTCAACTTCGACGAAGGGCAGGTCAAGAAACACGGCGAGTGGCAGACGATCCGATGACACGCGCCGGGCTGTCACCGATTGACACTCATAAGAAAGCGGTTTCACAATAGATAAACATTCGCATAAAACCATTGCCCGCGTGCTGGGGATAATCGGCATTGACCGAATATTCGGAGGATTCGACCGATGGATTTGGCATCTGGAATCATTGCAGCACCTGTGATACCTTTTTATGAAAGCGGTTCCATAGATTGGTATGTGTTCGACCGGTATCTCGAAAGTGTGGCGGCGGGTCGCCCCAAGGCCATCGCGATGAACATGGCGGTCAGCGAAGTCAGTTCGCTGACGCTTGCCGAACAGATCGACGTGATCCGGCGCGCGAAGCAAGTCCTGCATGGCAAGTGCACGTTGGTGTCGGGCGTCAATACGACGAACGCGCCCGCCGCAGTCGATCTGGGGCGCCAGATGGTCGAGGCGGGTGCCGAAGCGCTGGTCGTATTTCCGCCGGTGCCTGCTTTCCTGGGTCCGGTATCCGCGTCGATGGTCGCGGATTTCCACGCGGACATCGCGAAGGGAGTCGACGTTCCGCTGATCGCTTTTGAAACGAACTTCATCAGTTATCCGGCCGGCAGCATCTCGGAACTATCGAAGATCCGGAACATCGTGTCGATCAAGGATGCCGCGTTCAATGTCGACCACACAGTGGCGAACGTCAAAGAGAACTCGCGCATCGAGCGGCCGATTGGCCTGATGACCGGTAGCGATACGTTCGTTCTCGAGGCGATTCTGATGGGCTGCAACGGTGCGCTGATTGGTCTCGCCGCCACCGCAACCGCGGCGCTGGTCGACATGTACGAGCTCGCGGCGGAAAAGAAAATCACCGAGGCCTACGAAATCTGGAACCGGATCGCGCCGATCGCGCGCATCTGCTGGCGGCCACCCATTCGCGACTACCGCGTGCGCATCAAATATGTGTTGATGCGTCAAGGCGTCATACCGAGCATGAAGGTCCGCGCGCCATTCCCGGAACTGACCGCCGGTGACCGGCGAGATCTCGACGAAGCTTTCGAGGAGACCCAGTTCGGTAATCGAGACATGCTTCCGGCCGGCTAATCCGGCGACGCTGTCGCGTCGCCTTACCCGCAGCATAGTTCAACGAGAACGAGACAAGGATGATGGATTCAAACAGCACAGTCCCCGACGATAGTCAGTTCATCGAGTCGGTCAGCGTATCGAATCACGTCCGCCTGATCAGGATTGCACGTCCCGAAAAGCGTAATGCGATGACAAATGGCATGGTCATCGAAATTGGTCGTTTGCTACGGGCGTTCAAGGATGATCCGCAGGTTCGGTGCGTGGTGATTACGGGCGACGAGACAGCGTTCTCGGCCGGCGCCGATCTGAAGAACATGCACCGATTCGGCGCTTCGAAGGTCGTGAACGACGTGGAGCGGGCCGCCGCGTGGGAGGAGATCGAGCGCTTCCCGAAGCCATTCATCGCCGCCGCAAACGGCTATACCTACGGCGCGGGCAACGAGCTGGCGATGTGCTGTGATTTCGTGATCGCCGGCTCCAATGCACTTTTTGGGCAGCCGGAAGCAAAGACGGCGGGCATGGCAGGGGACGGTGGAACGCAGCGACTGCCCCGCAAGGTCGGGCCGGCGATGGCGGCCTACATGATCATGACCGGGGAGCCTATCACCGCACACACTGCCAAGGAGTTCGGTTATGTGGTCGAGATCTGCGAGCCGAACCTGACGGTATCGCGTGCGCTCGCGATTGCCGAGACGATTTCCCTGCGCGGTCCACTGGCGGTGCAGGCCATGAAGGCGTGCATGCGTGTGGCGGTGGGCGCGACGCAGGAGAACGGCATCGCGTTCGAACGCATGATGGTGGTGCGCAACCAGACGACGCCGGATCGTGCCGAAGGCCTCGCATCCTTTGCCGAAAAGCGCGAGCCGAAATTCACGGGGCTTCGGTGATGACGTCGAAAGCGAGTGACTTGAAGGCGAGCGTGTTGAATGCCGCTATTGTCGGTTGCGGATGGGTCGCGGACTGGCATATCGACGATGGTCTCGCCCATCTGAAAGACAGGTTTCGCGTGCTGGTGAGTTGTGACAAGGATATCGAGCGAGCCCGGTCGTTTGCGCTGAAGCACGACGTGCCTCGCGTATCAGGCGACCTTGAGCAGGTGCTGGCGATGCCGGACGTCGATGTCGTGATCATCTGCACGCCGCCTTCGCTGCACTATCCGATGATCATGGCGTGCCTGAAGCACGGCAAGCACGTCGTGTGCGAGAAGCCGTTCGTCGCGTCGCTTGCGGAGGTGGATGCTGTCATCGAAGCGGAGAAAGTGTCGTCTGCACGCGTGATGCCGATTTTCCAGTACCGCTTCGGCGACGGACTTGCCAAGGTGCGGCACGTGATTCAGTCGGGACTCGCCGGCCGGCATTTCGTATCGAGTATCGATACCGCCAAGCGTCGCGACGCCGACTACTATCAGGTCGCCTGGCGAGGCAAGTTCGCCACGGAACTGGGTGGTGTGTTGCTCACACAATCGATCCACATTCACGATGTACTGATGTGGCTAATCGGCCCGGTCAAGGCGGCCGCGTGTTTCAAGACCACGCGAGTCAATCCGATCGAAGTGGAAGATTGCGCGGTGGCAAGCCTGCAGATGTTGGACGGCTCACTCGCATCGCTATCCGCGACGCTTGGCTCGGCGCGACAGGTGACGCGCCTTCGGTTGTGCTTCGAGAACGTGACCTTCGAGAAAGTGGGTTACGACGAGAACTCGTCGCGCCCCGGCGATGATCCCTGGACTGTCATTCCCCGAAAGCCGGAGCTGCAGGATGCGATCGAGAAAAAGATGGCGGAACTGTCGCCCGCCTCGAAATGGTTCGCCCGCCAGTACGAATTGTTCCACGACGCGCTCGAGTCAGGTGCGTCGTTTCCGGTCACTCTGTCTGACGCGCGCGCATCGATCGAACTGGTAACGGCATTGTTTATGTCCAATGACACGCATACGGTCGTGGACTTTCCCATCGGACCCAGTCATCCAAAGTACCACGGCTGGTTTGAGCGATAGAGCAAATGAGGTTGGCCACTAGCAGGCATGCCATCGCGCCGTCGGACAGCCTCATTGAAGTTTTATTGGAGACGACATTGTGGAATCACATCGCAAACTTACAAAATCTACGCTCTGGCGTACGGATAGTTCTATGAAAAAGAAAAGATCCAGGGCGTCGAAGATTGCAGGCCTCTATCCCGTTCTCGCAGTCGCTGCATTCTTTGCGATCTGGCAGGCACTCGTTCGACTGTTTCATATTCCGTCGTATTTGCTGCCGGCACCGTCGGAGATCTTTTCGGTGATCTATGACAATGCAGGGATGCTGGCACATCAAGGCCAGGCAACGCTGCTGGTGATCTTCGCTTCTTTCGTCGTGTCGGTGATCGTGGGCGTGTCCCTGTCATTATTAATTTCGTTTTCCCCGTTGGCGAGGCGCACCGTCTACCCGCTGATCGTGTTCTCCCAGACCATTCCAAAGATCGCGGTCGCGCCGCTGTTCGTTATCTGGTTCGGATTCGGGTTTCTGCCGAAGCTTCTGATCGCCGTGCTGATCTCGTTCTTTGCGGTGGTGATTCAGTCCACCGTGGGCTTCACCTCCTTGCATCCTCAGCCGTTGCGCGTCGCGCAATCGATGGGGGCGACGCGGATGGATCTGTTCTTCAAGGTCCGACTTCCTCATGCATTGCCCAATATCTTTGCGGGTCTGAAGATGGCCATGGCTTCATCGGCAATCGGGGCAATCGTCGGTGAATTCATCGCATCGCAGGAAGGGCTGGGTTATCTGGTTCTCGTTGCCAATGGACAGATGAATACGAAGCTCGCTTTCGCGGGAATGCTGATCCTGAGTGCGATGGGTATCGTTCTCTATTTCGTTGTCGAATTAGCTGAGCGTTTCACCACCGGCTATCGTTCGACTCAGCGCAAGTAAACACGTCGGTCTGTTATCTAAGGCCGGAGGAGACGAAATGCTGCAAACAGCACAGGCAGGTTCGAAGATGTCCGATGCGCAACTGTCGATCGATCGATTGAAGAAAGTCTATGAAACCGACGACGGCGATCTGCTCGCGCTCAACGAGACATCATTTACGATCGGCAAGGGCGAATTCGTGTCGGTACTCGGGCCGAGCGGATGTGGGAAAAGCACGTTGCTGCTGATGGCCGCTGGTCTGGAGAAGTCGTCCGGCGGATCGGTGACGATCGGCGGAAAGACCGTTCAGAAGCCTTTCACCGATATCGGCATCGTCTTTCAGGAGCATGCGCTCTACGAATGGCGAACTGTTCTCGAAAACATCATGCTGCAGGCGGAGATTCGCCGTCTTCCGAAAGAAAGCATGCAGATTCGAGCGTATGAACTGCTCGAGCAAACGGGGCTCAAGGAGTTCGCGAACAAGTATCCATCGGAGTTGTCGGGGGGTATGCGGCAACGCGCCGCGATCTGCCGCGCACTCGTTCACGATCCGTCCGTGTTGTTCTTTGACGAACCGTTTGGCGCGCTTGATGCGCTGACACGCGAGCAGATGCGCATCGATCTCGAAAAAATGTGGCTCAAGCGACGTCCGACGGTGCTCTTCATCACACACGGGATTGCCGAGGCAGTCGCGCTATCGGACCGAATCATCGTGATGACGCCACGCCCCGGACAGGTCGACGAAATCATTACTGTCGATCTTCCCCGGCCACGCACCAAAGAAATCCTGAGCAGCAAGAAATTCGTCGAGTATTGCGATCGCATCACCGAGAGCTTCATGCGTCGGGGAATCATCAAATATTGAGGTGGCTTTCAAACAGGTTGATTTTTCAGGGCCGTGGCATTCACAAAAGGGCCGAGGAGACATTGATGGGTACGAGACGTGAGTTCATGGTGGGCGCTGCCGCGTCCGTGGCGGCGCTTGCACTGGGAACAGGAAGCGCGAAAGCACAGCAGTTGGAAAAGGTGACGTTCCGTTTCAACTGGTCGTGGATCGGTAATTATTCGCCAGTGGTATTGGGTGTCTCGCGCGGCTATTTCCGCGAATTGGGCATCGACCTGGAAGTCGCGCAAGGAAAAGGTTCCGGTGCGACGGCCCGGCAGGTGGGTTCGAAAAACGACATGTTCGCGTGGGCAGACACTGGCGCCGTCATGGTGGCACGCGGGCAAGGAATCCCGATTGTCGAAGTGATGACGCTTGCCAAAAGCAACCTCGGTGTGCTGTGGATTTCCGGTCGCGGATTGGAGATCAAGACCGCGCGCGACCTGATCGGCAAGAAAGTGTCCGCAACACCCGGCGACGGCAACTCGCAGATCTGGCCTGCCGTGCTTGCAGCCAACAACATGAAGGAGGGCGACGTCGAAATGGTGTATCTCGACGGCACGGCCAGCCTTGCCGCCCTTCGCGAAGGGCGTGTCGACGCGTCCTTCGGCGGATCGTCGGACCAGCCGGTAACACTGAGGGCCAATGGATTCAACGCGAAGTGCGTGACTTATGCGGATCTTGGCGTCGCGTGCCTCGGTTCTGGGGTCATCGCTCATGTGGACACGCTGAAAGAGCGTCCCGAGCTGGTCGCGAAGGTCGTCAAAGGCGTGCAACGTTCGTGGCAGGCCGCGCTCAAGGAGCCCGAAGCCGCTGTCGATGCGCTGATGAAACTCAGTACGACACCGCTGAACATCAAAGTGATCCGGGACAGTCTTCAGGTATTCCAGGGGCTGGCAACCAACACCACGCCGACTGGCTACATGAATCCGGCCGATATGGAGAAGACGCTGGATATCATGAGGAAATACGGCGGCATCAAGTCCGATATGCCCGCAACTGACTATTACACGAATCAGTTCATCAAATCCGCCTAAGAATGGAGCAAGGTATGGCGAGTAACAATCTTGAAGAAGTTTCTGGTGCTGGAAAAGCAATTGCCGTGATCGGTGGCGGCACGATGGGAGCCGATATCGCGGCCAGTTTCGCGGCGTGCGGTTGGGCGGCTCACATTGTGAATCCGGCGGACGTCATGCTGGACACGATGCCGCAGCGTCTGCGATCGGCGATGAGCAAGCTTGGGAAAACGTTCGAAGATGTGGCATTCACCCATCATCTGGAATTGTCGTCCGTTCCGTGGAAACAGATCGATCTCGTGATCGAAGCAGTGCCAGAGAACATCGACATCAAGCGGGAAATCTTCGCCGAACTCGAAGCACTCGCCAATCCGGACACTCCGCTTTGCAGCAATTCCTCGGCCATTCCGATCGGCAAGATCGGAGAAGGCATGAAGTCCCAGCAAAGAATGGTGGGCACGCATTACTTCATGCCGGCGCATATCGTTCCGGCAGTCGAAGTCGTGTGTTCGCGTCTGACGGATGTGAAAGTCGCCGACCGCGTGGCGGCGTATCTCCGCGGCGTCGGCAAAGTGCCGGTGCGCGTGAAGCTCGATATTCCGGGTTTTCTCGCCAATCGCATCCAGCACGCGCTTTCACGGGAAGCGATCAATCTCGTCGAGCGTGGCATCGCTACGCCTGAAGACGTCGACAACGCCGTCAGATATGGATTCGGGTTCCGCTACATTGCCGCGGGCCCGCTGCTGCAACGCGATCACGCGGGGCTCGATATCCACTGTGCAGCCGGCGCCACGATCTATCCGGATCTCTGCAACGATGCCACGCCGAGTCGGTATATGAGCGAGCTGGTCGAAGAGGGCAACATCGGCATGAAAGCGAAAGACGGCTTTTACCGATGGACGCCGGAGCGTGTGGCAAAAGAGAAGGCGCGATATGAAAAAGCGCTGCAAGGGGCGCGCGCGATTATCGAAAGCGAGGAGAAAAGTACAAAACTCGAGGTCAACACGCCGGCGTCATTTCGCGGAAAGGCAGAGTGAGTGCTTGGGTTTGGGATGACATGACAGGCAACCCACGCGGCGAGTGGACGCCACACGGACCATCATGAGCGGAGACAAGACCTCGGTACAGCCTTCGCAAAACAAAGTCATCATTTTTGTCGTAGCGGTGTCGTTCTTCATGGAAAACCTGGACGGCACCATCCTGTCCACTGCATTGCCGCAGATCGCGAGATCGTTCGGCGTCGCGGCGACGTCGCTCAGCGTTCTGATGTCCGTGTACATGCTGACGCTGGCAGTCTGCATTCCGGTGAGCGGATGGATTGCCGACCGCTGGGAACCACGTCATGTGTTCGCTGCCGCGGTCGGGCTGTTCAGCGTCAGCTCGGCGCTGTGCGGTCTCTGCTGGAGCGTGCAATCGCTGATGATGGCGCGGATCCTTCAAGGGATGGCGGGCGCGGCGATGGTTCCGGTCGGCAGGCTGATCGTGCTCAGGGTCAGCCGGAAAGAGGAACTGCTGAAAGTGCTGAACACGGTGACGATGCCTGGACTCGTCGCGCCGATCCTCGGACCGCCGCTTGGCGGCTTCATCACAACGTATCTGGGTTGGCGCGGCATCTTCATTATCAACGTGCCGTTTGGCATTGTGGGATTGCTATACACGCTGCGCTGCGTGCCGTCCTTTTGCACGAGGCAGCGAAGACCCTTCGACTGGACTGGATTTCTGATGGGCGGCGGGGCGTTGACATGCATTCTCGCCGGCGCCGAATACGCGGGATCGGCCGATACGCTGACGACGGGCCTGACACTGATCGGTGCCGGCGTATTTCTCGGGTTGGCTACAGCGAGGCATTCGACCCGTGTTCGATATCCATTGACGGATTTTTCCGTTTTCCGCATTCCGACTTTTTCGGTTACGGTTCTGACGGGTTCGGTGACACGCGTATCGATCGGCGCATTGCCATTTGTCATGCCGTTGCTGTTGCAAGCGGGGCTCGGCTTCAGCGCATTCAAAGCGGGGCTGCTGTTTCTGGCCTCAGCAGTGGGCACGTTGGGCACGAAGTCGGTTGTGTTGAAGATCGTGCGGAGATTCGGTTTCCGACGCACGATGTCCTGCAATTCGCTGATTGTCGGCTTCATGTATTGCGTATGCTGCCTCATCCGTCCCGGAATCCCGGAATGGGTGATCGGTATGATTCTGTTCGGATGTGGCGTCGCGAGGTCGGTGCAATTCACCTGTCTCAACACCATTGCGTTCGCTGACATCGGTACCGAGGCGATGAATAGCGCAAGCACACTCTACAGCACGTTTCAGCAAGCTGCTATGGCATTGGGCATAGCGTTTGGCGCGGTCGCGATGCAATGGGCTATCGCCAGCAGCGGATTGGCTAACCACTACAGCATGCACAACTTCCGGGTCGTGTTTTTCGCGATGGCTCTAGTGGCCGCGATTTCGTCCATCGGCTATATCAGGATGGATTCCCGGGCTGGGTCGACTTTGAGCGCGCAAGCAGCGGTCGCGCACAGTAAGCCTTGAGAACCTTGCCGGGGTTGACCCGGCAGGCAAAGCCCCGAGCATGAGAATCGCCCGGGTGGCGGCGTAGTCTTTTCGCCGCCCGGGCTCACCGTTTTAGAACCGGTGCGTGATACCCGCGCCCACCGCGACCATGCTCCGCGACGACGATGGGGTGCTCGAAAAGCCATCGCCGATCGTTGCCGTGGCGTTGATGATCGATTTGCCGTTCGTGCCGAGCGTTTGTCCGCTAGCACGCTGATAAGCCTCGAGAATCCAGAAGCCAGTCCGTTTCGACAGGGAATAGTACTGCGACAGGTTGAATTGCTGATATCTCGCCGCGCTCGTAATCCCGTTCGCTTTCGATGAGGCCGTGTAACTGTAGCCGGCACCGAAATCCCAGCTCGCGAGCGGCTTCCAGTGCAACACCAGACCGCCAGTGTTAAACACGACTTCACTGCGGAACGAGGAGCCAACCCCCGGTGAGTACTGGACGTTTGTATACGTGGCCGAGATATCGAACTCTGGGCTGAACCGATACAGGCCGCCCACCGCGAAGCGTTGTTGCGACTGCGCAGTCTGGTAACCGTTGGTCACAGCTGAGACGCCAGCCTGAGCACCCGCATTCGAGGTCGTGGAATCCGCACCGAATGGGCCGCCACCCGGCGTGGAATTGTTGATCCGCGAATAGGCGACCGTCGCGCCGACCGGCCCTTGCGCGTAATTGACGGCGGCGGATATCGTGGACCCGCGGTTGAAACTACCCGCCACACCTCCGAGCGAGTAGGAGCCGCTGAACTTGAACCCATACAGCGTTGGCGACATGTACAGCAGCGTGTTGTTCGCGCGATAAACCGTGTCGAGCCCGTCGAGATCGCCCGGGTGAGCGCCGAACGATCCGGTGAGCCACACCGTCGGACTATACGGGCTCATCAACTGATAGTACGACGCGTATTGACGACCGGCGGTCAACGTGCCGTAGGTGTCGTTTGTCATACCCACGAACGCCTGGCGACTGAACATCAGCCCGGATGTTGACTGTGCGCCAGTCCCGCTGGTGAAGCCTTGCTCCAAGGTGAAGATTGCTTTGGTACCCCCGCCGAGATCTTCCGTGCCCTTCAGGCCGAAGCGGCTTCCCGCCCATACGCCCGAAATCATCTTGATCGCCGAACGACCGCCCGACGTCGATCCCAGAGTTGTCGAACTGGATTGGTAAGCGATGCCGGTATCGAACACGCCATATAGCGTGACGCTCGATTGGGCGAACGCCTGACCTGCTGCGAGAGCGGTCCCTGTGGTCAGCAGGGTTCCTATAGCGAATCTCATTTTCATGTCGAAAGTCTCCTCCATTCTCGCAATCACATGCCTCATGCGAGGTGGATGTTCAAGGTGGAAAGTAGTTACCGATGAATCAAGGTCCAACCGTGAGGGTTTTCGGGATCGGCCTCCTAATTTTCTTTGATGAGTAGCGAGATCGTTACGGCGGCCGCTCGGGTGCCTCCTAGATGCGTGGAGGTGCAACAGGACGTTTCGTGTGAGCGATATGCCGCCGGTGCGTTCGCGCGGGTTTTAGCTACCCGGTTTGTTGGGCGTGCTGTTTCTGCGCTGCGTCCGCCTTTCAAGAGATGCCGCGTCAAGAAATCGCTTTCATGATAGCCAAAAAATCAATCGCTGTTGAGTCTATTAGATTCAGGGAATACACCTTAAAAGCAGATATTTACGGGATCTCACCTCACAAAAAATGACGTTTGTCATAGACGTTTCTAGAATGATAGCGATTACATGAAAGGAGATGCGAACTTCTGCAGGAAGCGCTCGGAAGCGGAAGCCTCGATGCCGGAATGCGGTGCTTTGGGATGCCAGCGACCTGATGAGGGGCTGCGACGGCGGGGGCGGGGGGCGGTAATGTCACCTCTGACTGAGCGTCCCAAGGGACCAGTCATATAGCAAGCGAATTGCGCTGGTCTTCTATGATGGGGAGGGCGGTGGAATCCCGTCGCTCTATCGCTGTCTGTGCGCGTCAATCTCGCCTTACAAGGTGCCGACCCCTGCGAGTTTGATCGTTCGGTAGATTTGGAAACGCGTACCGACTATACCAAGAGCGCGCAGGGCAAGACACGTTAGGACACGTTAGCCAAGCTTGATACGGCAAGGTTGTTGCCGTGCAAGATGCTAATCCGAATGGCGATGTCTGACAATTGCCAGACGACTACTCCGGCAGCCGCCCGGTTCTGAGTTCAGGAAAGCTCAAGGTGGCATGTTATATGGCTGCTGGTGGCATGGAGGCTGAAAAAGGCCGGCCAAGTAGATAGTTTCGTTCACGCATTCGGCTGCAAGGATGACGAAACAACTCGATCGCACTTTTGTCTAATGAGATTTCGTGGTGGAGCGTGGTAAGCGTTCGTCCGTGTCCATTTAGAGATTCTGACGGATCCCTATGTGGATGCGCGTCGGCTGATCGGTCGACAGATCGACGGGTTTCTGTGTTCAGAGACTGTATAGTGCAAGGTCTTTTTCTCATTCAATGAGCCGGGCGCGCAGACAAACGGCACCCGAGCTACGCGGAGATGGAAAAATTGGTATTACTGAGTGGATAGCGGTAAATACAGTAATCTTGAGCAATAGGATCGGTAACCGGATAGCGCGGTTTCTTTGTTTTGATGTTCAAATTGCCTGGCAACCTCAACATAAATGGATGTCAGCATACAGCTGGCGGAGAAACCGTAGGTGTGTTCTGAAGAAATCTTTGTACTGTTGATCACCCACGTAGCCAAAGTCACAGAGTCGAGTTCGCTGGTTATTGCACCTTCGATGTTCTTGAAATTCCATACAACCTGGTCGAAGCGCAAGGTTCATCTGGCTCGCGGAACTGCCTGATGTGACTCGAAAGAATTGTCTGAAAAAAATCTCAGCCGAAGACCGTCTTCGTGTTAAGCGGCCTGAATTGCCAAAGGATATGATTGGCGATGCTCAAGCCCGAAAACCTACCTCCAGAGACCGCCATCAATGGTCACCCAGATCTTATAGCTGCCAGGAAAGCCAACGATTCTGGTTATAGTCAATACATTGGCGACTCTTGCGAGATACTGTGGAAGAAGAAGCCAGCCGAGCGATAGAATCTCGATTGAGGATCCGGACCTGCGCTACTCAGGAGTCGCGACTGAGAAAAGAGGACTGTCGTCTGCGAATGAAATGGGCTGTTGCCCAAACGGAAGTCTGAAACCCGAAATTACCTCGCATTGGATTTGGTCGGCGTGCGCAAACAAATGAGTGGAGAATCCGTCGCACCGAGGCTGGCCAACCATGTTCGGGTATAGAAAAGTAGTCGTCGATTGCAGGCCTTCTACGCCTTATCTCGGCCACTCGTCCATGACGTCGTTAAATAGTTCGGAGACAAGTTTTCGCAGCCACGCTCCGCGAGGAGAATTGTGGAACTTCCGATGCCAGTGCTGTTTCAGGTCGAATCTTGGGAGCGGCAACGGTGGTTCCGCAAGCACGATGGATGCGTGATCATCGAGGTAAGCAAAGCCGATCGCATGCGGCACGGTAGCGATTAGATTGGTACGCGTAAGGATAAGCGGCAGACTCATAAAGTGCGGTGTCTCCAGCACTGCACGACGACATAATCGCTTTTTTTCTAAATATTGCTCAAGGACCTCTTGGCTTCGCCCTCCCGCACGGACAACTGCATGACCGACGGAAAGGAACTCCTCAACCGTAATAGCCCGCTTGGCAAGCAGATGGTCAGATCGCATCATGCAGATGAACCGATGTGTGAAGAGGCGCTGCTGGAAGAAGTTGTTGCCATCAAGATCGGGAAAATATCCTACGGCGAGATCTACGTCACCGGACTCGAGGCCGCGTTCGATAGAATCGGGGGCCAGTGACACCGAACGCAGATTTGCGTTTGGTGCTCTGACCGAAAACTCCTGCAGGAGTCTTGGTAGAAATACGATTTCACCTACATCAGAGAGTGCGATAGAAAAAGTGTGGGCACAGGTCTTTGGATCGAAATCTTCTGTTTCGAGCATGCCCTTTTCAATTCGATTCAGAACATCGCGCGCCGCCGGTATCAGCGCAAGCGCGCGCGGCGTAGGCTCCATGCCATGCGAAGTGCGCACGAATAATGGATCGCGAAAATAATCGCGCAATTTGCCGAGTGCTGTGCTTACCCGTGGTTGGTTCACCCCGAGCCGTTCGGCCGCTCGACTGACGTTGCGTGTTTCCTCTATTGCAACTAAATAGGGAATCAAATTGAGGTCAAGGCCTTCCATTGTCAGTACCAGAGTGGCTAGATGCCGTAGCAAGCGCAACAAAAGATATCGCCAAAACAGAGTGAAGGAAACTAGGGATTCCGATGACGTTGAAAATATGGGACAGAATGATTCTTCTTTTTTAAGTCGATCTAGTGCGTCGGGTATATCGCGTCTCTTGCTCTCGGGTAGGGCAGCAGTAGTTCTCCCAGTCAGACGAACTGGCTTGCCTATTCGCGGAGGCTGACTGCGGCCGTTCGGAGAACTTGCTCATCAGGCGTTCGCCGACGGCAAAGGCGAACGCTGCTCGCCACCTGTCTTCGATTGATATTTCATTGTGAAATCGTCGTCTTTAAGCGCTTTAGTGCAGTTCGCACAACGCAAGCTAGTTATCGCGCGTGTTGCATCGATCTGTCGCGCTGCGTGACTGAACCGAGATCGGGTCTCACGGCCGCCGCCGAGTGCCTCACGTAGTCAGTTCTTCAACTACTCGCAAACTTTTCGTTCGATGAGACGACGATATCCTTAGGGTAAGGAGCTAGTCTCGATACGCCATCCAATGGGTATCTCCATATTTCCTGAGAGAGATTAAATGTGAGAATATTGAATCGGTGGAATTCCGACTAATCTAATCGTTGGACTTGTTTAGCGTCATATTGATACAAAGCCCAGCGAGCCGGAGGATGTAGAGTTCAGACCGCGATCCCGGGCAACCCTGATATTGTCACAGAGTGATTAGCACCAGAAGGCTCGGTTAGCTTTCTGATCAGCTCGGGGCCCCGAGGAGTTGGAAAATTGCTTCTAAGTTGTTTGACGGTTGCGACGCGGATGGCAATTTCTACTTCAGCAGAGAGGGAATCGATAACTTGTGAAAACTATTGATCAGAATGAAGAACTTCAGCAATCTCGATTGTTGAGAGAGTTCGCGTTTATTATGGAGGGAAATCTACAAGAATAGAAGCACCACGTAGAGACTGCCTTGTCACATACATAGCCGGAGGTCGCCAAGCGGCGGCCATTTGAACACCGCTTGGTCTTGTTTCCGAGGCGACGGACCGGTCGTGTGGTTAGAACATGTGGCGGATGCCAGCCATAATGCCGACCTGATCATTGCCCGGAGCTGGTGTGGTACCGCCCCCGCCTGAGCTGACCGAGTAGGCTGCGTGTGCGCTGTTGCCGAGATACGAGCCTTGCAGGTAGACCGAGGTGCGTTTCGAAAGGAGATAGGTTCCGCGCAATGTACCCATCGTTGCGCGTGCATTCTGCTTTGCGTTCACGATTCGGTAACCCTCACCATCGATTATTATGGCAGGTGTTATCACGTACGACGCTCCTAAGTAAAACAAATCGGAGTTAACGTTTGGAACCGCAGGCGAGTCGGTGGCGACGCGACGGCCGAGCCAACCACCACCAATCTTGACACCATACAGGCTCGCCCATCCATCCAGCTGAATACGGACGTCCTTGTCTGCGCCGTTGGTCAAGGCGACCGGCGCCACACCATTAAAGAAGTTTGCCGCGGCAGTCGCTCCACCGCGCTGTTCGTCATATGCCGCTGCGAGGCCAAAGTTCGTTGAGTCATATTTCAGCATCGCCGACCATTGACGGCAGTTTGTAGGCGAACCTGCAATCTGCCCTGCGCACGTGCCTTGGCCCGGGGAGTTACCGGTGCCGGCGCTGTCGCGGCCGAATGAGTAGGTGGCACCGATGGTCAGGCCGCTGAAGGTCCCCTTGTAGGCAATCGTGTTATCGCTACGCGCATTTGGGATGTATGCATCGAGTGAACCGAGCCCGTAGATATCCGGACCAATTATGTCTGAATCGGTGTTTGCCCAGAACGTCATCGTGTATTGACGACCAAACGACAGCTGACCGTACGGACCGCTGACTCCAACCCATGCCTGACGACCGAAGAGGCGGCCGCCCTGCCCGAGGTCACCGCCGCGCACATTGAAGCCGCTTTCCAGCGTAAAGACCGCCTTGTAGCCCCCTCCAAGGTCCTCCGCTCCACGCATCCCCCAGCGCGACGGGACCTCACCGGTAATGCCAGGCATACGAATCACGCTGTCGCCTTTGACATTCGCATGGGATACGTACTCGATGCCTGTATCTACAATTCCGTAGAGCGTCACACTGCTCTGGGCGAACGCCGAAGCGCTCAACGCAAAAACTGCTGCTGCTGCTATTTGCTTCATTTTCATTTGCCGTCTCCAAACGGATGCTTCGTTGTATTTCTGATGAGGGCGACCACGGCGACGACCGCCGAAGAACAATTACGAAAGACTGTCGCGCGAGTTCCTGTTGTGGCTTGCTCAGGCGGCGACGCCTTTTCAGTGCCCAATCGGTTCGACTTTTTCGGAAGTAGACAGCGTGTGCGGCATGGCTAAC
>NZ_JAAGPQ010000061.1:0-53428 GCF_017104985.1 Paraburkholderia sp. Ac-20342
CGCTTCGGATGCGGGCGCGGCCCAGGCCGCCGCGGCCATGGCGGCAATGGCCAACGTGCCGCAAACGCCCGCCCCGGCAGCGGGCGGCGCGCAAAGCGCGGACGCCTCGCAGGCCGGCAAGGCGCTGTATCAGGCCGTTTGCCAGGCCTGTCACGCAGCCGGCGTGCTGAACGCACCGAAATTCGGCGACAAGGAAGCGTGGGCGCCGCGTCTCAAGGACCCGATGGACACCGTCTACAACTACGCGCTGCACGGCAAGGGCGCGATGCCGCCGAAGGGCGGCTCGAACGCGTCGGACGCGGACGTGAAAGCCGCCGTGGACTATATGGTCAGCGCGGCGAAGTAAGCGCCTGGCAAAGCGCGCCGCTGGCGGCATACACAAGCCGCGAAACGAAAAATCCCTGCCTTGCGGTAACGCACGGCAGGGACTTTTTATGTGCTGAGCGTTCCGACACGAGCCGCCCCGGAAAACCACCAATAACGAAGGCACGCGGAGTAACTCACACGCATCCGGCGCCATCGCCTGAAAAGCCGCGCAATCGCCGAAGCAGCAGGCAGCGGACCACACCGCCAACACCCGCTCAAGCCTTCTGCAACAACGCCTTCAAACTCGCGAGCCGATCCTTCGGCGACATCGGCGCTTCCTCGGGCGTCGGCGGCGGCGCATCGTCGAGCAGCATTTCGTTGATAAAGCGCGACGGCTCGCAGACGATCGTCTCTCTCGCCCGCTTGCGCTTCTTGCACCAGTTCAGATGCAGGCTGCGCTGCGCGCGCGTGATCGCGACGTACATCAGGCGGCGTTCTTCCTCGATGCGCGCGTCGTCGATCGGTTCGTCGTCGGGGCCGCCGCGATGCGGCATGATGCCTTCCTCGACGCCGACCAGAAACACATGCGGATACTCGAGCCCCTTCGACGCATGCACGGTCGACAGGCGCACCGCATCGGGATCTTCCTCGCGGCCTTCGAGCATCGACATCAGCGCGACCGTCTGGATCAGGCCGAGCAGGTTCTTGCCGGTGTCGCCAAAGCCGTCGGCGCTGTCGTAGCCGGTCGCCTGGCTCTCGCTGCCGTGCCCGGGTTCTTCCTTCGTGCCCTTGCGCTTGAGCCACTCCATGAATTCGAGCACGTTCTGCCACTTCGCCTGCGCCTGGCGTTCGTCGAACGCGTCGTACAGATACGCCTCGTAATGGATCGCCTCCATCAGTTCGTCGAGCAGCGTGCCCGCCGCGTCCTTTTCCGCGCGCTCGGTCAGGCGCTGCATGAAGTCGCAGAACGCGCGCATCGGCTCGATCTGGCGCGGCGACAGGCGCGCCTCGATGCCGCCCATATAAACCGCCTCGAACAGCGACACCTTCGCCTGCCCCGCGAACGCGCCAAGCGCTTCGAGCGTCGTATTGCCGACGCCGCGGCGCGGCGTCGTGATCGCGCGGATGAACGCAGGGTCATCGTTCGCGTTGGCGATCAGGCGCAGGTACGCGCAGATGTCCTTGATCTCGGCCTTGTCGAAGAACGACTGGCCGCCCGACAGCACGTACGGAATCCGCTCGCGGCGCAGCACCTGCTCGAAGATGCGCGCCTGGAAGTTGCCGCGATAGAGGATCGCGTAGTCGCGGAAATTCGTGCGCCGCTCGAACTTGTGCGCGGACAGGCGAAACACCACCGACTCCGCCTCGTGCTCCTCGTCGTTGCAGCCCGTCACGGTGATCGTGTCGCCCATGCCGTGCTCGGACCACAGCTTCTTCTCGAACAGCTTCGGGTTGTTCGCGATCACGTTGTTCGCGGCGGTCAGGATGCGCACCGTCGAACGGTAGTTCTGCTCGAGCTTGATCAGATGCAGGTTCGGGAAATCCTTGCCGAGCTGGCCGAGGTTTTCGAGGGTCGCGCCGCGCCAGCCGTAGATCGCCTGATCGTCGTCGCCGACCGCCGTGAACGCCGCGCGCTTGCCGGCCAGCAGCTTCACCAGTTCGTACTGGCACGCGTTGGTGTCCTGATACTCGTCGATCAGCAGATAGCGCAGCTTGTTCTGCCAGCGGTCGCGCACCGGCTCGTTGTTCGCGAACAGTTCGGCGGGCAGGCGGATCAGATCGTCGAAATCGACCGCCTGGTACGCGTGCAGCGTCGCCACGTAGTTGCGATAGACGATCGCCGCCTGATGCTCGTCCTCGGTCGAGGCCGTCGCGATCGCCTGCTCGGGCATGATGAGGCCGTTCTTCCACAACGAGATGATCGACTGGATCTTGCGGATGAAGCCCTTGTCCGTCGAGCCGACCTGCTCCTGGATCATACCGAAGCAGTCGTCGGAATCCATGATCGAGAACTGCGGCTTCAGGCCGACGTGCTCCGCTTCCTGCCGCAGAATCTGCACGCCGAGCGAGTGGAAGGTACACACCGTCAGCTGGTTCACGGGCACCTTGCGGCCTTCCTTGCCGGGCGTGGTCAACGTCTTGCCTTCGAGCAGCTTGCCGACGCGCTCGCGCATTTCCGCCGCCGCCTTGTTCGTGAACGTGACGGCCGCGATGTGGCGCGGCTCGAAGCCCTTCGCTTCGATCAGGTGCGCGATTTTCTGCGTAATCACGCGCGTCTTGCCGCTGCCCGCGCCAGCGAGCACGAGACAGGGGCCGTCGAGATAACGGACCGCTTCACTTTGGGCGGGGTTCAGGCCTGCGGACATCGTCTGTGGATGGGTAATACGGTTGAGGGCTGTCGAGATCGCCGCGGCGCGAGACGCCGGCCGAAGGACCCAGGAGATGCTGCGCGGTGCCGCGCCGCCGTCTGCAACCGGCGTCCTGCGCGGCGCGCTTCGCGCGAGAGCAGCGATGTTAACACGGTTGACCCGACGGTTGACCCGACGGTTGACCCGACGGTTGACCCGACGGTTATCCACGACAGTTATCCGCGATCGATGCCTTCGCGAACTACCACCGCGCGCCGCCGCGGCAATCTCGCCGCGGCTCCCCAGTCCATCCGACAAATGCCACAATGAGGACGTTGCGCGCCATCGCCGCGGTGGCAAAGCGGCGCGCCGTTTTTGCAGGAAGACACGCATGTCCGCATCGCTGAAGATTGGATTGATGGGCTACGGCTTCGCCGGCGCAACGTTTCACGCGCCGGTGATCGAACATTGCGGGCGCGCGAGCGTCGCCGCCATCGCGACCGGGCAGCCCGAGCGCGCGCGGGCCGACTATCCGCACGCGAAGATCGTCGCGGACCTCGACGCGCTGCTCGCGCTCGACGAAATCGACTGCGTGGTGATCGCGACGCCCAACGACACGCACTTCGACCTCGCGCGCCGCACGCTAGAAGCCGGCAAGCACGTGGTGGTCGACAAGCCGGTCACGCTGTCCGCCGCCGACGCCCACACGCTCGCCAATATCGCGCTCGCGCGCGGCAAGCTGTTCGCGCCCTTTCACAACCGCCGTTGGGACGGCGACTTCCTGACCGTGCGCGATCTGCTCGCGCGCGTGGAACTGGGCCGCGTCACGCAGTACGAATCGCATTTCGACCGCTTCCGCCCGGGCGTGCGTCAGCGCTGGCGCGAAGACGTCACGCGCGGCGGCGGCCTGCTGTTCGATCTCGGCCCGCATCTGATCGACCAGGCGCTCGCGCTGTTCGGCGCGCCGCAGACGGTCTCGGCGACCGTGCGCACGCATCGCGACGCCGCGAGCGCGCCCGACTACGTGCATATCCAGCTCGGCTACGGCGAGTTCGAAGTCGTGCTGCACGCGAGCGCGCTGACCTCGCTGCCGGGCCCGCGCTTTGCCATCCACGGAACGCGCGGCAGTTACGTGAAGTACTGTCTCGACACGCAGGAAGATCAGCTGAAGGCGGGGCTGCGTCCCGGCGACGAAGGCTTCGGCGCCGGCAATACGCCCGGCGTGCTGCGCGTGCTGGAAGGCGACCAGGAAGTCGAGCGCGAATGGCCGACCCGCAACGGCGAATACGTGGGCTTCTATATTGCGCTCGCCGACGCGATCCAGAACGGCGTGGCGTTCCCGGTCAGCGCACAGGACGCGGTCGACGTCATGACGCTCGTCGAACTGGCGGAACGCAGCTCCGAACAGGGCGTGCGCTTGCCGTTCGAGCGCGTGCGCTGACGCGCCCGGCTGCGCGCCGCACCGTTTTGTGTACCAAAAACGGCGCGGCGGATCAGGTCGCGAAGCCCGTCGGATCGGGCTTCGCTGACAGTCCAGAAAGGAACATAACGTTACAAATTTGCCCGCCGGCTGGTCAGCGAGCACCCGCCATCATCCGTTGCTAGCGGAGTAGCACCCAAATCACGACAACGACCTACGGAGAATCCATGCCTCGTACCATCCGAGCCCTGGCCGCATGCGCCCTGCTCAGTTCCCTCGCCGCCTGCGTGGTGCCGCCTCCGCCCGCGCCGCACCCTGGTCCTAGCCCGCAGCAGATCGCGGATCAACGCCTGCGTCAGGTCGATGGCCGGATCGACAATCTCTCGCACCGGATCGACGCCCACGTGAACCAGGGCTACTACCCGCCGCCGCAAGGTGGCGCGCTGCATCATCGTCTGGACACGATCCGCCAGGAAGCG
Source organism: Paraburkholderia sp. Ac-20342 (assembly GCF_017104985.1). Taxonomy (NCBI): domain Bacteria; kingdom Pseudomonadati; phylum Pseudomonadota; class Betaproteobacteria; order Burkholderiales; family Burkholderiaceae; genus Paraburkholderia; species Paraburkholderia sp. Ac-20342. Next base: position 4,554 of record NZ_JAAGPQ010000061.1, read on the forward strand.
CACGACATGGCCGCGCAACATGGCGGCGGTTTGTCCGCCGACGAGCAGCGTGTGTTGAATCAGGAGCTGGACAACGCAGCGCACGCGATCGGCGAATAAACGCGAGAAGGCGCCGCCGGCAGCCAGCCGGGCAAACCGGGCCAGCGCCGGTCGCCTGCCCGTTACCTGCCGCCGGCTACCGGTCATGAACCGGTAGCCGCGAAGCCGCCGCCGCAGTCGCCATCACGGTCACGAGCCTTGATTTGACAAGCCCCGGCCCGTCGCGTAAATTCGCCGCACGCGTCGGGAGAGCGCGCCGGCAAGCGAAAAATCGCAGGCCGCGCCGCCGAAGGGGCACACCCGCAAACTCTCAGGCAAAAGGACCGACCGCGTCGAAAAAACCCGCCTTCCGGCGGTTTTTTCGCACTCTGGAGAGCGGCAGTAGCCATCCGCGTCGCACATCGTGCACAGCAGGCAGGCTGCCCACCGAAGGGGCGCGCGTTTCACCGTGACGAATCGGGCTCATCGAGCCGGCCGCGGCAGCGCAATCTCTCAGGTATCGAGGACAGAGGGGTCATGCAGGATCACGCTCGCAGGCACACGGCCGCGAGGCGTTGCGCCGCATGGCCTTTTTTGTTTCGCGAGACGCCCGAGGCCCCATGACCGAACTCAAACACACCCCGCTCCACGCCGCTCACCGCGCGCTCAACGCCCGCATGGTCGACTTCGGCGGCTGGGACATGCCCGTCAACTACGGCTCGCAGATCGAGGAACATCGCGCGGTGCGCACCGACGCCGGCATGTTCGACGTCTCCCACATGTGCGTGGTCGACTTCACCGGCGAACGCGTGCGCGCGTTCTTCGAATACGCACTCGCGAACAACGTCGCGAAGCTGCAAACGCCGGGCCGTGCGCTCTACTCCTGCATGCTGAACCCGCAAGGCGGCGTGATCGACGATCTGATCGTCTATTACTTCGGCGAAGACCACTTCCGCGTGGTCGTCAACGCCGGCACCGCAGACAAAGACCTCGCCTGGTTCGGCCAGCTCAATGCCGAAGGCGGCTTCGGCCTCGCCATCACGCCGCGCCGCGACCTCGCGATCGTCGCGGTGCAAGGCCCGAACGCGCGCGAAAAAACCTGGCAAACCGTGCCGGCCGCGCGCGCCGCCGCCGAAGCGCTGAAGCCGTTCAACGCCGCGCGCGTCGACGGCACGCCGTTCGGCGAACTGACCGTCGCGCGCACCGGCTACACCGGCGAAGACGGCTTCGAGATCATCGTGCCGGCCGCGCACGTCGAAGCGCTGTGGAATGCGCTCGCCGCCCAGGGCGTACGCCCGGCCGGTCTCGGCGCGCGCGACACGCTGCGCCTCGAAGCCGGCATGAACCTGTACGGTCAGGACATGGACGACACCGTCTCGCCGCTCGACGCCGGCCTCGCCTGGACCGTCGACCTCGCCGCGCCGCGCGACTTCGTCGGCAAGAGCCGGCTCGAAGCCGACGGCTCGCGCGCCGCGTTCGTCGGCCTGATCCTGCTGAAGGAAAACGGCAAGGCCGCGGGCGTGCTGCGCGCGCATCAGAAAGTCGTCACGCCGCACGGCGAAGGCGAAATCACGAGCGGCACGTTTTCCCCGACCATGCAGGAATCGATCGCCTTCGCGCGTGTGCCGCAAGGCGTGCAGCCGGGCGACACCGTGCAGGTCCAGATTCGCGACAAAGCCTGCCCCGCAAGCGTGGTAAAACTGCCATTCGTGCGCAACGGCAAGGTGCTGGCGGTTTAAGCAGCCGGCGCACGCCCCCCATTCAAGTCACTACCGAACACACGCATAGGAGCATCCGATGAGCATCCCGGCCGATCTGAAATACACCGAATCGCACGAATGGGTCCGCACCGAAGCGGACGGCACGCTGACGGTCGGCATCACCGACCACGCGCAGGAAGCGCTCGGCGACATCGTCTTCTTCGAAGTCCAGGAACTGGGCAAAAGCTTGAACGCCGGCGACACCGTCGCCGTCATCGAATCGGTGAAGGCCGCTTCCGACATCTACTTGCCGGTCGCGGGCGAGATCATCGAAGCGAACACGGCCGTCGCCGACTCGCCCGACTCGGTCAACAGCGCGCCGTACGACAGCTGGCTCTTCAAGATCAAGCCGGCCGACGGCGCGGCACTCGACCGCCTGATCGACGCCGACGCCTACGCGAAGTCGATCGGCGCCTGACTCGCAGTCCGTTTTAACCGTCCGGCGCGGCGCACGCAACACGGCGTGCGCCGCGCCACCAGGAACACCCATGAAGCTCGAACACCCGGATCGTCTGATGAACCGCACTCCTCTCTCGCTTGCCGCACTCGAAGTGCACGACGCCTTCGCCGAACGGCATATCGGCCCGGATGCGGCCGACCAGCAAGCGATGCTCGAAGCACTCGGCTTCGCGTCGCGCGCGGCATTGATCGACGCCGTCATCCCGCAGACGATCCGCCGCACCGAAGCGCTGCCGCTCGGCCCCTTCGCGCAGCCCAAGAGCGAAGCCGAGGCGCTCGCCGCACTGCGCGAGCTCGCGGACAGGAACCAGGTGTTCCGCTCCTACATCGGCCAGGGCTATTACAACGCCCATACGCCGACGGTGATCCTGCGCAACGTGCTCGAAAATCCGGCGTGGTACACCGCGTACACGCCGTATCAGCCTGAAATTTCCCAAGGCCGTCTGGAAGCGCTGCTGAACTTCCAGCAGATGGTCACCGACCTGACCGGCCTCGCGATCTCGAACGCCTCGCTGCTCGACGAAGCGACCGCCGCCGCCGAAGCGATGACGCTGCTGCAACGCGTCGGCAAGCCGAAGTCGAACGTGTTCTTCGTCGCCGACGACGTGCTGCCGCAAACCATCGAAGTCGTGAAAACGCGCGCGACGCCGGTCGGCATCGAAGTAAAGGTGGGCCCGGCCGCCGAAGCCGCGAATGCGAACGCATTCGGCGTGCTGCTGCAATACCCGGGCGTGAACGGCGACGTGCGCGACTACCGCGCGCTGACCGAAGCGATCCACGCGACGGGCGGCCATGTGGTCGCCGCCGCCGACCTGCTCGCGCTGACGCTGCTCACGCCGCCGGGCGAATGGGGCGCGGACGTGGCGGTCGGCAACACGCAGCGTTTCGGCGTGCCGGTCGGCTTCGGCGGCCCGCATGCCGCGTACCTCGCAGTGCGCGACGAATTCAAGCGGCAGATGCCGGGGCGCCTCGTCGGCGTGACCGTGGACGCGCAAGGCAATCCCGCGCTGCGTCTCGCGCTGCAAACGCGCGAACAGCACATCCGCCGCGAGAAGGCGACCTCGAACGTGTGTACCGCGCAGGCGCTGCTCGCGATCATGGCGAGCATGTATGCGGTCTATCACGGCCCGCGCGGCCTGAAGACGATCGCGCTGCGCGTGAACCGCGTCGCCGCGCTGCTCGCCGCAGGCGCGCAGCAACTCGGCTACACGCTCGCGAACGAGACCTTCTTCGACACGCTCACGTTCAACAGCGGCGCGCGCACGCAAGCGCTGCACGACGCCGCGAAGGCGCAGCGCATCAACCTGCGCCGCGTCAGCGACACGCAAGTCGGCGTGTCCGTCGACGAAACCACCACGCGCGGCGATCTCGCCGATCTGCTCGCGGTGTTCGCGCAGGCCGCAGGAGCGAAGGACGTGCCGCAAGTCGACGCGCTCGACTCGACGCTGACCGCGGCGAACACCGCGTCGGTGCCGGCCGCGCTCGAACGCACGAGCGCGTACCTCACGCACCACGTGTTCAACCGTCATCATTCGGAAACGGAAATGCTGCGCTATCTGCGCAGCCTGTCGGACAAGGACCTCGCGCTCGACCGCTCGATGATCCCGCTCGGCTCCTGCACGATGAAGCTCAATGCGACCTCGGAAATGCTGCCGGTCACGTGGCCCGAGTTCGGTCAGATTCACCCGTTCGCGCCGGCCGAGCAAACCGTCGGCTACCGCGAGATGATCGATCAGCTCGAACAGATGCTGGTCGCAGCCACCGGTTATGCGGCCGTGTCGCTGCAGCCGAACGCGGGCTCGCAAGGCGAGTACGCGGGTCTGCTCATCATCCACGCATATCACGCGTCGCGCGGCGAAGCGCATCGCAACGTCTGCCTGATTCCCGCCTCGGCGCACGGCACGAACCCGGCGTCGGCGCAGATGGCCGGCATGCAGGTCGTGGTCGTGGCATGCGACGCGCAGGGCAACGTCGATATCGAAGACCTGAAGAAGAAAGCCGCGCAGCACGCCGACAAGCTCGCCGCGATCATGATTACGTATCCGTCGACGCACGGCGTGTTCGAGGCGAACGTGCGCGAAATCTGCGAGATCGTGCATGCGCACGGCGGCCAGGTGTACGTGGACGGCGCGAACATGAACGCGATGGTCGGCCTGTGCGCGCCGGGTCAGTTCGGCGGCGACGTCTCGCACCTGAACCTGCACAAGACCTTCTGCATTCCGCACGGCGGCGGCGGTCCGGGCGTCGGCCCGGTCGCGGTCGGCGCGCACCTCGCGCAGTTCCTGCCGAACCAGACTGCCTCCGGTTACGAACGCGCGCCGCAAGGCATCGGCGCGGTGTCGGGCGCGCCGTACGGCTCGGCCTCGATCCTGCCGATCTCGTGGATGTACATCGCGATGATGGGCGCGAAAAACCTGACCGCCGCGACCGAAACCGCGATCCTCAACGCGAACTATGTCGCCAACAAACTCGCGCCGCACTATCCGGTGCTGTACTCGGGCCCCGGCGGCCTCGTCGCGCACGAGTGCATTCTCGATCTGCGTCCCATCAAGGACACGAGCGGCATCACCGTCGACGACGTCGCCAAGCGCCTCGCCGACTACGGCTTCCACGCGCCGACCATGAGCTTCCCGGTGCCGGGCACGCTGATGGTCGAGCCGACCGAGTCGGAGTCGAAGGAAGAGCTCGATCGCTTCATCGAGGCGATGATCGCGATCCGCGAGGAAATCCGCGCGGTCGAGGAAGGCCGTTCGGACCGCGAGGACAATCCGCTCAAACACGCGCCGCACACGGCGGCGGTCGTGATCGCCGACGACTGGAAGCATGCGTATGCGCGCGAAACCGCTGCCTATCCGCTGAAGACGCTGATCGCGAAGAAGTACTGGCCGCCGGTCGGCCGCGCGGACAACGTGTACGGCGACCGCAACCTGTTCTGCTCGTGCGTGCCGATCGCGGATTACGAGTAAGTCGCGCGCCCACCGCCTGCCGTGCGCATAGCACGCGCGAGCAGGCGGCGCGACGCGGTGAAGCCTGCTCGGCGTCGGCATCGGCGTCCATGAGCGGACGCGGCGCGGCCCACGCGCAGTCCTGTCGTTGAGGGCCGCAAACGGCTAACATCACACACCGAATCAGCCTAACGAGGAGTTCCGCATGGCGCGAAAGGTGCGATCGATGCAAAGCCGGGCCGCCGCCGCCCGTTCGTGGCGGGCCGCCTACGTCATGCTGCTGGCCGGCGCGGCCGCACTGCTGCCGCTGCGCGAGGCACAGGCCGCGATGAATTTCTGCGCGGCGCCCGCGCTGCAAACCAGCGAGCGCACCCATGCCGATCCCGGCGTCAAGGCACTCGTCAGCAATGTGCAGGCGCATCTGAACGAGCAGCCGCATGCGCTCGCGAAACTGCACACCGAGGGCACGTTGCCGCACGAGGGCATCTACGATCAGAGCGTCGAAGCGGAACAGGACCTCGACCTGCTGCGCGACGCCGCGCTGGCGTGGCGCGCAACCAGCGACGACCGCTTCCTCAAGCTCGTCGACCGTCTGCTCTATGCCTGGGTCACGACCTATCAGCCGAGCTTCAATCCGATCGACGAGACGCATTTCGAAGGGCTGATCCTCGCGTACGACATGACCGCGAGCGCGCTGCCCGTCAAAACCCGCAACGCGGCAATGGCCTTCCTGACGAAACTCGCGAGCGGCTACATCGCGCAGATCGACGCGCAGCCGCGGCCGCTTACGGGCACGTTCCGCAACAATTGGCAGAGCCACCGCATCAAGCTGATCGCGATGGCCGCGTTCACGCTCGACAATCGCAAGATGATCAACGCCGCGCAACGGCTGTTCGTCGAGCATATCGGCGACAACGTCGCGCCGGACGGCTCGACGATCGATTTCGGCGAGCGCGACGCGCTGCGCTACGTGGCCTACGATCTGCAACCGCTCGTGACGGCCGCGCTCGCCGCGCGCCGCCACAACCGCAACTGGCTGCAGGAGAAGGGCGCGAACGGCGCGACGCTGCTCGCCGCGCTGAACTGGCTCGTGCCGTTCGCCATGGGCACCCAGACGCATGAGGAATTCGTGCATTCGAACATTCCGTTCGACACGAAACGTCGCGAGGCCGGCTTGCCCGGCTACGCGGGCCCATGGGACCCGAAAAGCGCGACGGAACTGTTTCACCTGGCGGCGCGTCTCGACGGGCGCTTTACGCCCATCGCGCTGCAGCTCGCACCGACGCCGCCCGCGTGGCTCGCCGTGTGTTTGCCGCTGCCGGCGCGCTAAACTATTTATCTACGCAGCAGGAGCAGTACATGGCAGTCAGCGTCTTCGATCTCTTCAAAATCGGCATTGGTCCGTCCAGCTCGCACACCGTCGGGCCGATGCGCGCGGCGCTGATGTTCGTCCAGGGACTCGAGCGCGACGGGCTGCTCGACGCCACCGCGTCGGTGAAAGCCGAGCTGTACGGCTCGCTCGGCGCGACCGGCAAAGGGCACGGCACCGATCGCGGCGTCATGCTCGGCCTGATGGGCGATGCGCCCGACACCGTCGATCCGGAAACGATCACGCAGCGGCTCGAAGCGGTGCGCGTGTCGCGCAAGCTCGCGCTGCTCGGCACGCATGACGTGCCGTTCGTGCTGAAGGAGCACATCGCGTTCTATCGTCAGGCGCTGCCCGAGCATCCGAACGGCCTGAAACTGCACGCATTCGACGCGCAAGGCGCGACGCTGCGCGAATCGACTTATCTGTCGGTCGGCGGCGGCTTCGTGGTGACGGCCGGCGCGCCGAACACGAAGGTGCTGAGCGCCGTCGATCAATTGCCGTATTCGTTCCGCACCGCCAACGAGTTGCTCGCGCTGTGCGCGTCGAGCGGCAAGAGCATCGCGCAACTGATGCGGGAAAACGAGCGCGCCTGGTACACCGAAGAAGAAACGCGCGCGGGCCTGCTGAAAATCTGGGACGTGATGCAGGCATGCGTCGCACGCGGCTGCGGCATCAACAATCCCGATGCCGACGGTCATCTGCCCGGTCCGTTCCAGGTGAAGCGGCGCGCGCCGCAGCTGTATCGCGCGCTGACGGGCCATCCCGAACGCGCGTTGCAGGATCCGCTCTCGATGGTCGACTGGATCAACCTCTATGCGATCGCCGTCAACGAGGAAAACGCCGCGGGCGGGCGCGTCGTCACCGCGCCGACCAACGGCGCGGCCGGCATCATCCCGGCCGTGCTGCATTACTACACGCGCTTCATGCCGAACGCGAACGAGCAGGGCGTGATCGACTTCCTGATGACGGCTGCCGCGATCGGCATTCTCTACAAGCTCAACGCGTCGATCTCGGGCGCTGAAGTGGGCTGCCAGGGCGAAGTGGGCGTGGCCTGCTCGATGGCGGCCGGCGCGCTCGCCGCGGTGATGGGCGGCACGCCGCAGCAGGTCGAGAATGCGGCCGAAATCGGCATGGAACACAACCTCGGGCTCACCTGCGATCCGGTCGGCGGCATGGTGCAGATTCCGTGCATCGAGCGCAATGCGATGGCGTCGGTGAAAGCCGTCAATGCGGCGCGCATGGCGTTGCGCGGCGACGGCAGCCACTACGTGTCGCTCGATTCGGTCATCAAGACGATGCGCGAAACCGGCGCGGACATGAAGACCAAGTACAAGGAAACGTCGCGCGGCGGCCTGGCGGTAAATATCGTCGAGTGCTGAACGCGGCGGCGCCTGCCGCGTTCCCGCCGTGCCGTGACAGCGCACACGTGCCCGGCGTAAGCTGTCGAACCGCCCATCGGCTGCGCTCGCACATTGCGTCGGTGCGGCCTCATCCCATTGCGCTCACGCACTGCCAGGAGGCTTCCTCGCCATGTCGCTGCCGAATGCTCCCGCTTCCAACGTTTCCGTTTCCCCCCTCGCGCGCACGACCGGCGCGCGTCTCGTCGTCGATGCGTTGCTCACGCATGGCGTCGAACGCGTATTCTGCGTGCCCGGCGAAAGCTTCCTCGCCGTGCTCGATTCGCTGCACGACGAAACCGCGCGCATCCAGACGGTCGTCTGCCGTCACGAGGCGGCCGCCGCGAACATGGCCGAAGCGGTCGGCAAGCTGACCGGCCGGCCCGGTGTCGCGCTCGTTACGCGCGGGCCGGGCGCGACGCATGCATCGATCGGCGTGCACACGGCGTTTCAGGACTCGACGCCGATGATCCTGCTGATCGGCCAGTGCGCGCGCGAGCATCTCGAACGCGAGGCGTTCCAGGAGATCGACTATCGGCGCATGTTCGGCCAGATGGCGAAGTGGGTCGCGCAGATCGACGACCCGAAGCGCATTCCCGAATACCTGAGCCACGCGTTTCACACGGCCACCTCGGGCCGGCCGGGACCGGTCGTGCTGTCGTTGCCCGAAGACGTGTTGAGCGAGGCATGCGACGCGGTGCCCGGCGCGCCCGCTTATCAGCGCGTGGCGGCGTCGCCGTCCGCCGCGCAGATGGAGAAGCTGCGCCAGTTGCTCGACGGCGCGCAACGGCCGATGGTGATCGCGGGCGGCAGCGGCTGGACGCCGGCCGCCTGCGCGGACCTGCGCCGCTTCATCGAAAACTGGCAGTTGCCGATCGGCCTCGCGTTCCGCTTCCAGGACACCTTCGACAACGAGCATCCGAACTATGCGGGCGACGTCGGCCTCGGCATCAATCCGGCGCTCGCGCAGCGCATCCGCGACGCCGACGTGCTGCTCGCGCTCGGTCCGCGTCTCGGCGAAGCCACCACGAACGGCTACACGCTGCTCGACATTCCGAAGACGAAGCAGACGCTCGTGCACGTGCATCAGGGCGCAGAAGAACTCGGGCGTGTGTATGCGGCCGATCTGCCGATCGTGTCCGGCATGCCCGAGCTGGCCACGATGCTGGCGGAGCTGAAGCCGTCGTCGTCCGGCACGCCCGCCTGGGCGGGCGCCGCCGCGGAAGCGCATCGCGCGTATCTGGAATGGCGCAAGCCGCGGCCGATTCCCGGCGACGTGCAGATGGGCGAAGTGATCCAGCAATTACGCGCGCACCTGCCCGACGACGCGATCCTCACGAACGGCGCCGGCAATTACGCGACGTGGCTGCATCGGCATTTCTCGTATCGGCACTTCCGCTCGCAGCTTGCGCCGACGAGCGGCGCGATGGGCTACGGCGTGCCGGCGGCGCTCGCGGCGAAGTCGCTGTATCCGCAACGCGCGGTGGTCGCGCTCGCCGGCGACGGCTGCTTCATGATGGCGGCCCAGGAACTCGCGACGGCGATGCAGTACGACCTGCGCGTGCTGTTCATCGTCGTCAACAACAGCCACTTCGGCACGATCCGCATGCATCAGGAGCGGCACTATCCGCATCGCGTGCATGGCACCGGCCTCACGAACCCGGACTTCGCGGCATTCGCGCGCTCGTTCGGCGCGCATGGCGAGACCGTCGAGCGTACCGAAGATTTTCTGCCGGCATTGCAACGCGCGATCGAATCGCAGTTGCCGGCGGTGATCGAGATTCGCATGCCGCAGGAGGCGAGCACGCCTGCGGCGACGCTGGAGATGATTCGTGAGCAGGGGAGGAAGATGCGGGGGGAATGAACGGCTGCACACTCTAAAAGCACCTCGACCGCATAGCCAATAAAAAACCCCGCCGAAGCGGGGTTTTTTCACCATCAACCGCAGCCGGCAAAAAACTTACTTGCCGCCTACGCTTTGCAGCGTCGTCCACTTGCCGTCGACGACCTTGTACAGCGTGATGCCGCCGTTCTTCAGATCGCCGCGTTCGTCGTATGCGAGGTTGGCCGACGTCACGGCCGGCATCGAGGTCTTCGCGAGCACCGGCAGGTACTTCGCCGGATCGGTCGAGTTCGCGCTCTTCATCGCGGCGAACATCGCCATCGCGCCGTCGTAGGCGTACGGCGAGTACGTCTGCACGTCTTCGTTGAAGCGCTTCTTGTACTTCTCGACGTAGGCCTTGCCGCCCGGCATTTCGTCGAGCGGCAGACCGGCGAGCGAAGCCACCGTGCCGTTCGCCGCGTCGCCCGCGAGCTTGATGAAGGTCGGCGTGTGGACCATTTCGCCGCCCATCAGCGGCGCCTTCACGCCGAGCTGCTTCATCTGCTTGACCATCGGTGCTGCTTGCGAGTCCGCGCCGCCGTAGTAGATCAGGTCCGGGTTGGTCGACTTCAGCTTGGTCAGGATCGACTTGAAGTCAACGGCCTTGTCGTTCGTATATTCACGATCGACGATCGTCGCGCCCGCCGCCTTCGCCGCCTTCTCGAACTGATCGGCCAGACCCTGGCCGTAAGCGGTGCGATCGTCGACGATCGCAATCTTCTTCATGCCGAGGTTCTTCACCGCGAACGCGCCGGCCACCGAGCCTTGCTGCGTGTCCGACGTCATCATGCGGAAGGTGGTCTTGAAGCCCTGCTGCGTGTATTCCGGCGCGGTCGCCATCGCGATCTGCGGAATGCCCGCGTTCGCGTAGATGCGCGAAGCCGGGATCGTCGTGCCCGAGTTGAAGTGGCCGAGCATGCCCTTGATGCCGTCATCCACGAGCTTCTGCGCAACCGTCGTGCCGGTGCGCGGGTCGGCCTGGTCGTCGGCGGAGTCGAGCACGATGCGAACCTGCTTGCCGCCGATCACCGGCTTGGTCGCGTTGAACTCTTCGACCGCGAGTGTGATGCCGTTCTGGAAGTCTTTGCCGTAGTGCGCCTGCGCACCCGTCATCGGACCGGCGAAACCGATCTTCACGTCTTCCGTCGATTGAGCGTTGGCTGTCCCCGCCAGCGACATTGCGGCAACCAGAGCTGCGCCTGCCAGCTGTTTCATTGTGTGTTGCATAGCATCTCCTTGATACCAGGTGTGGATGAAGCGGTTTCGGGGTCGCCGTGCCGCTTCGTTCTATTGAAGAAATCGCCGAGGTTCGCTCAACCGATCGTCATCAAATTCGCATTGCCGCCCGCCGCCGCGGTGTTCACGCTGACCGAGCGCTCGGTGAGCAGACGCTCGAGCGCGTAGTCTTCGTCGCCGCTCGCGAGCGCACGGGCTGCGACGCCCTGCACCGAAACGATCGGCCCCGCGCGTTTCGCAACTTCCTTCACGAGCGCGAGCAGCTCGTCGCTGTCGCCCTCGAACAGCACCGCGTCGAACGACGCATCGGCGTTCTTCTTCACGCTTGCATGCGCCTTCAGCGATGCAGGCAGCTGCGCCACTAATTGTTCACCTGCCGCGCCTTCAAACAAGGCTCGATTTCCCGTAGCCAGCGCCGCCGCCAACTGCACGCGCGCGCCGCTCGCGGTCGACGCGATGCACAGCACCGTGCCGCGCGGGCCCAGCGTGTACGTATTGCGCTCGCCGGTCGGCCCGGAGAGCACCGCGGTCGCGCCCGCCGGCACATGCGACAGATAACCGTCGCAGCGCGCGGCAAGCTGCGGTTCGCGCTCGGCGATCAACCAGTCGCGCAGCACGGTCAGTGCCGCGGCAGGATTGTCGCCGTTTTCCGCCGTTCGCGGTACTTCCGCGACGAGCGCCTGCGCGAGCGACTTCGGCAGACCGGCCGGGCGCGTCGCCAGCAGACGCTGCAGATACAGCGCGCCGCCCGCCTTCGGCCCCGTGCCCGACAGGCCTTCGCCGCCGAACGGCTGGACGCCCACCACCGCGCCGATCACGTTGCGGTTCACGTAGATGTTGCCGACGTGCGCGCGGCCGATCACATGGGCGATCGTCTCGTCGATCCGCGTATGGATGCCGAGCGTCAGGCCGTAGCCGGTCGCGCGGATCTGTTCGAGCAGCTTGTCGAGCTGGCTGCGGCGATAGCGCACGACGTGCAGCACCGGGCCGAACACTTCGCGCTTCAGCTCGTCGATGCTGTCGAGCTCGATCAGCGTCGGCGGCACGAACGTTCCTTGCGCCGTGCTCTCGGGCAACGGCAACTGCTCGACCTTGCGGCCCTTGTCGCGCATCGCCGCGACGTGCGCGTCGATGCCGCGCTTCGCGTCGAGGTCGATCACCGGGCCGACGTCGATCGACAGGCGATCCGGATTGCCCACCGCCAGCTCGCGCATCGCGCCCGTTAGCATTTCGAGCGTGCGCTCCGCGACGTCTTCCTGCAGACAAAGAACGCGCAGCGCCGAACACCGTTGACCGGCGGAGTCGAACGACGACTGCAGCACGTCCGCGACCACCTGCTCGGCGAGCGCCGACGAATCGACGATCATCGCGTTCTGGCCGCCCGTTTCGGCGATCAGCGGAATCGGCTTGCCGTCCGGGTCGAGGCGGCCCGACAACGTCCTGTTGATGAGGCGCGCGACTTCGGTCGAGCCCGTGAACATCACGGCGCGCGTGCGCGGATCGGCCACCAGCGCGGCACCGACCGTCTCGCCGTCGCCCGGCAGCAGTTGCACCGCACCCGCCGGCACGCCGGCTTCGCGCAGGATGCGCACCGCCTGCGCGGCGATCAGCGGCGTCTGTTCGGCCGGCTTCGCGAGTACCGTGTTGCCGGCCGCGAGCGCGGCAGCCACCTGGCCCATGAAGATCGCGAGCGGGAAGTTCCACGGGCTGATGCAGACCACCGGACCGAGCGGGCGATGCGTATCGTTCGAGAACTCGCTGCGGATCTGCGTCGAGTAGTAGCGCAGGAAGTCGATCGCCTCGCGAATTTCCGCGACCGCGTTCGGCAGCGACTTGCCCGCTTCGCGCACCACGAGGCCCATCAGCGTGTGCATCTGCGCTTCGAGCAGATCGGCGGCCCGCGCGAGGCAGTCGGCGCGCGCTTCGACCGGCGTTGCCTGCCAGATCGGCGCGGCGGCGACCGCATGCGCGAGCGCGGCGCTCACGTGTTCGGCGCTCGCTTCGACGACCGTGCCGACGAGATCGCGCTGGTCGGCCGGGTTACGCACGTCGCGCGCGGTGCCGCCGGCGCCGTCGTTGTCTTCGAGCATCGGCGCGGCGCGCCACGGATGATGCGCGCTCGCGAGCAGCGCCGACGACAGCGACGCGAGCCGGTGCTCGTTCGACAGATCGAGGCCCATCGAATTGAAGCGCTCGGCGCCGTACAGGTTGCGCGGCAGCGGAATCTTCGCGTGCGGTGCGCCGAGCGGCGCGATCTTCGAGGCTTCCTCGACCGGATCGGCGATCAGGTCCTTGATCGCAACGCTTTCGTCGGCGATACGGTTCACGAACGACGTGTTCGCGCCGTTTTCGAGCAGACGGCGCACGAGGTACGCGAGCAGCGTCTCATGCGTGCCGACCGGCGCGTACACGCGGCACGGACGGTTCAGCTTGTCGCGGCCTGTGACCTCTTCGTAGAGCGGCTCGCCCATGCCGTGCAGGCACTGGAACTCGTACTGGCCAGGGTAGTAGTTGTTGCCGGCGAGGTAGTAGATCGCCGAGAGCGTGTGCGCGTTGTGCGTCGCGAACTGCGGATAGACCGCATCGGGCGCGCCCAGCAGCTTCTTCGCGCACGCAAGGTACGACACGTCGGTGTAGACCTTGCGCGTGTAGACCGGATAGCCTTCGAGGCCGTCCACCTGGGCGCGCTTGATTTCGGTGTCCCAGTACGCGCCCTTCACGAGCCGCACCATGATGCGGTGACGGCTGCGGCGCGCGAGATCGACCAGGTAGTCGATCACGAACGGGCAGCGCTTCTGGTACGCCTGCACCACGAAGCCGATGCCGTTCCAGCCGGCCAGTTCGGGATCGAAACACAGCGCTTCGAGCAGGTCGAGCGACAATTCGAGGCGGTCGGCCTCTTCGGCGTCGATGTTCAGGCCGATGTCGTAGCGGCGCGCGAGGATCGCGAGCGAGCGCACGCGCGGCAGCAGTTCGCCCATCGTGCGTTCCTGCTGCGAGCGCGAGTAGCGCGGATGCAGCGCCGAGAGCTTGATCGAGATGCCCGGGCCTTCGTAGATGCCGCGCCCGCCGGCCGCCTTGCCGATCGCGTGGATCGCCTGCTCGTACGACGCGTAGTATCGCTGCGCGTCGGCCTCGGTGGTGGCCGCCTCGCCGAGCATGTCGTACGAGTAGCGGAAACCGCGCGCTTCGTATTTGCGGCTGTTCGCGAGCGCTTCGGAGATGTTCTCGCCGGTCACGAACTGCTCGCCCATCAGGCGCATCGCCATGTCGACGCCCTTGCGGATCAGCGGCTCGCCGCCCTTGCCGATCAGACGCGTGAGCGCCGACGACAGGCTCGTCTCGCTATTGGTCGTCACGAGCTTGCCCGTGAGCATGAGGCCCCAGGTCGCCGCGTTGACGAACAGCGACGGCGCCTGGCCGACGTGTGATTTCCAGTCGCCCTTGCTGATCTTGTCGCGGATCAGCGCATCGCGCGTCGCGCGGTCGGGGATGCGCAGCAGCGCTTCGGCGAGACACATCAGCGCCACGCCTTCCTGGCTCGACAGCGAGAATTCGTGGATCAGCCCTTCGACGCCGCCGCCCTTGCTCTTCGAGCGCAGCGTTTCGACCAGCTTGCCAGCCAGCGCCTGCACGTCGCCCGCGAGATTGGCCGGCAGACGCGCCTGGCCAAGCAGGAACGGCACGCACTCCGGCTCGGGGCGGCGATACGCGGCCGTGATCGCCGCGCGCAGCACCGATTGCGGTTGCACGTTCTGCGCGAAATCGAGGAACGGATGCGATGCGCCGTCTTCCTCGCTCTCGACCGCGGAGCCGTCGGCGAGATCGGCCGAGCCTGTCGCGCCCGACAGTTCGGCGGGCAGCTGACCGTGCTCGATTTTTTCGAGATAGGCGAAGATTGCCTGTTTGATCAACCAGTGCGGGGTGCGTTCGAGACGGGTCGCGGCATCTTTGAGCCGGGAACGCAGGAGGTCGTCGACCTTAACGCCAAGGGTGGTGCTAGCCATGTTTCCTTCTTCAGTACCAGGTGCGAGCCCGGCAAAAGACTAAATGTTCGGCGAATCGTACGCCTCCCAATAAAAAGGTGCAACCAACCCTCGATTGCGGTTGCACCCTTCTCTAAGCCTTATGCGGCTTGAGTTTCCGACCAAAGGGGCGAATTCGGGCCAGCGTGGTTGCGATCGGTATTTTCCCTGGCGTGATTCTTTTCGCAATTAGCCTTATCAAACGACTGCACGCGCCGATATATAGAGATACGGTGACGGGCGGCCCCAAACCTGCGGTTTGCGGGCACGCAAAGAAGACAAACGGGGCCTTCGAGGGCAGTGAGATGGAAAAGTGGTGGGTGATACTGGGCATCTGGGCGCTGTGTGCGACCTGTGCGGTGCTCTTCATTCGAGGCGCGACCGGGCGCCCGAACAGGCAGGAAGAGGATGAGAATCAGACACAGGCGGCCTCGCGCGCATCGGCGGGCAACACGACGCGGACCGCCTTGAACGATTGAGCATGCGGGCGCGACGGCCCACGCGAAGTGGCAAGAAAACGACGTCTTGCGGGGCGTCTGGATCGACGCGGCGCACGGCCATGCCGATTGCATCAGTTGTACGACAGGCACTTCGAACCGCGTGCCGACATTGCGCGGCGATCCGAGCGGGTCAGGCGGGCGGCACGCCCCGCCACCGGAAGCGCTCCCGCCCAAACCCGAGCTGACGACGACGAATCCCGGAATGCGCAGTTCGAGCGCCTCCCGGCTCTCCACATGACGGCAACTCGCCGGTGCGACGCCGCAGCGATCCAGCCGCGAGCGTCAGATGTCGAGCGGATCGACTTCGAGATTCCAGCGCAGCACACCCTTGAGCCCGCGTAGCAGCGGTTGCCACGCACGCAGCGTCGCCTGCAGCGCGGCGCGCGAAGCGCTCTCGATCAGCAGTTGCGCGCGATGCACGTGCATGACCTTGACGATCGTGAGCGGCACCGCATCGTAGACGGTCACCCGCTCGGCGGCGGGGATGTGGACAAGTTCGGCGGCGGCCTGCTGCAGGAACGCGAGCGCGGCCTCGAGCGTGCGCCCTTCGGCGCGCAGCAGCGCCTGGTAGACGAACGGCGGCAGGTGAGCATCGCGCCGTTCGGCGAGCGTCGAGTTGGCAAAACCGACGTAATCGTGACGGCCCAGCGCGTGATACAGCGCGTGACGCGGATAACGCGTCTGCACGAGCACTTCGCCCGGCAAGCCGGCGCGGCCCGCGCGCCCGCTCACCTGCATCAGCTGCGCGAACAGGCGCTCGCTCGCGCGGAAGTCGTGGGAAAAAAGCGCGGTATCGGCATTCAGCACGCCGACCAGCGAGACGCGCTGAAAATCGTGCCCCTTCGCGATCATCTGCGTGCCGACCAGAATGTCGACCTCGCCCGCGTGAACGTCCGAGAACAGCGCCTGCGCGCTGCCTTTGCGGCGCGTGCTGTCGGCGTCGATACGCAGCACGCGGGCGCCCGGCACCGCGCTCGCGAGCGTTTCCTCGACGCGCTGCGTGCCGCGCCCGAGCGGCGCGATATCGACGTTGCCGCACTCCGGACACGAGCGCGGAATGCGCGCTTCCCAGCCGCAGTGGTGACAACGCAGCGCGCGCTCGGGCTTGTGCAGCACGACATAGGCGCTGCAACGCGGACAACCGGCGACCCAGCCGCACGCGTCGCACGCGAGCTGCGGCGCGTAGCCGCGGCGGTTCAGGAACACGAGGCTTTGCTCGCCGCGCTCGAGGCGCGTCTTCAGCGCCGCGATCAGCGGTCCCGACAGGCCTTCGACCGAGGCACGCCCGCGCCGGCGCTCGTCTTCGAGATCGATGAGCCGCACGGTCGGCAGCACGGCATCGGCGACCGCGCGGCGCGACAGCGTGAGCCGCTTGTAGCGCCCCTGGTCGGCCTGCCACCAGCTTTCGAGCGACGGCGTCGCCGAGCCGAGCACGACCGGCACGCCGAGTTGCTTCGCGCGGTAGATCGCCAGATCGCGCGCCGAATAGCGCAAACCTTCCTGCTGCTTGTAGGCCGGATCGTGCTCCTCGTCGACGACGATGATCGCGAGCCGCGGCAGCGATGCGAGCACCGCGAGGCGCGTGCCGAGCACGATGCGCGCGCGGCCCGTGTGCGCGGCGAACCAGTTGCGGGCGCGCTCGCCCTCCGCGAGACCGCTGTGTAGCGTGACGATCGCCGTGCCGTCGAGCGCGGCGAAGCGCGCGCGGAAAGCCGCCTCGAACTGCGGCGTCAAGTTGATTTCCGGCACGAGCACGAGCGCCTGAGCGTCGGGCTTCGCGGCCAGAATTTCAGCAAGCGCGCGCAGATACACCTCGGTCTTACCGCTGCCGGTCACGCCGTGCAGCAGGAACGGCGCGAAGCCGTCCGCATCGCGGATCGCTTCGACGGCGGCGGCCTGCTCGTCCGTCAGCGTGGGAAGCGGGGGCGCGGACACGTCCGGCGCTGGGGCGGCCGCCGGCACCGCCGCGGCTTCGATCACGTCGAGCGCGACCCAACCGGCCGCCAGCCAGCTCTCCAGCGTGGCCAGCGCCTTGGGATGGAGCGCGCGAGCGTCGGCGGCAAGCAGGAAGTCGGTTTCGGCAAGCGCCTGCGCGAGCTTTCGCAGCGCCGTCGCGCGGGCCGGCAAGGCATCGGGCAAGACCGCGCGACCCTCGGGCATCAGCCGATAGCGCTCTTCCGGCGCGAACAGCCGCGACCAGCGTGACGCATCGCGCAAAGCCTGCGGCAGCGCGGGCAATGCGACTTCGCCAAGACCGCGCTGGTAGTAATCCGCGGCGAACGCGGCGAGCCCCAGCCATTGCGCCGAGACTGGCGGACAGGCGGCGCAGACTTTATCCACAGCCTTGAGACGCTCGGCCGGAACGTCGCTGTGAGCGGTCACTTCGCAGACAAGCCCCACCACATGGCGCTTGCCGAACGGCACGCTAACGAGCGTGCCTGGCACGGCCGCTTCCGGCGTGTCGCAGCGATAGTCGAACAGAGTCGGCAGCGGATGGTCGAGCGCGACGCGGACGAACATGTCGCTCACGCGGTGCAGGGAAGCCGAAAACATTGCACGGACGCAAGCCACACCACAGAGTCAATTGGACGCGAAGCGAGGCCGTCGAAGTTAAAGTAAAACTTCAATTTCGCCGCTAAGTTTTGGATTCGGCTGAATAATTGCACTCGACTCGCTGCCCTGTGGATAACTTTGTTAAGAACTTCACTCCGATGGGCCGGAAATGGCGTCGCGACGGCCTTCTGTGGGGTTGCGCACATTTTGCCGGATTCCCCGCAAACCCTTACCAGACAAGGCTTAGATCAAATGCGCCGGCAAATTGCAAGGGGTGGGGCACGATTAAAGCCTCTACCGCGCCGCAGCGTGACGAATGTGCATAAGTCAAGTCTTGACAATCACAAGACCGCCATCTGACGGCCTCTGCGCCGCACATTCGTCCTTAGGCCGAGAGCCCACTTCGCTGCACCGCAACAAAATCAGCGTCGATGACGGCATTACGCCGGCGTATGCGCACCGCTTCGAATCGCGCGGCTATGGCGATGCACTTCGTCGACCAGCTCGGCGACGTGCTCCGGCGGCGTGAACTGCGAAATGCCGTGGCCGAGATTGAAAACGTGCCCCGGAT
The DNA here is from genome assembly GCF_017104985.1 of Paraburkholderia sp. Ac-20342. Lineage (NCBI taxonomy): Bacteria > Pseudomonadati > Pseudomonadota > Betaproteobacteria > Burkholderiales > Burkholderiaceae > Paraburkholderia > Paraburkholderia sp. Ac-20342. The sequence goes on from NZ_JAAGPQ010000061.1 coordinate 23,269, forward strand.
GATTGCCGAAGCTGTCGAGCACCGCGCGCGCTTCCCTACGAATCGCGGAAGGCGGCGCAAACAGCACGGACGGGTCGATATTGCCCTGAAGCGCGACCTCGCCGCCGACGCGCTCGCGCGCCTTGCCGAGGTTGACGGTCCAGTCGAGGCCGACCGCGTCGACGCCGCTTGCGGCGATGTCTTCGAGCCACAGGCCACCGCCCTTCGTGAACGCGATCACGGGAATCTTCTCGCCGTCATGCTCGCGCTTGAGCTGGCTCACCACCTGTTCGATGTAATGCAGCGAAAACCGCTGATAAATGCTGTCTGCGAGCACGCCGCCCCACGTGTCGAAAATCATCACGGCCTGTGCGCCGGCTTCGATCTGCGCGTTCAGGTATGCCGCAACCGAGCGCGCGTTGACGTCGAGAATCCGGTGCAGCAGATCGGGACGCGCGTAGAGCATCGACTTGACGGTGCGGAAATCCGCCGAGCCGCCGCCTTCGACCATGTAGCACGCGAGCGTCCACGGGCTGCCGGAGAAGCCGATCAGCGGCACGCGCTGACGGCCTTGCGCATCGTTGAGCGCCACGCGGATTTCGCGCACGGCGTCGGTCACGTAGCGCAGCGTCGCATCGATGTCCGGCACGGCAAGCCGTGCGACATCGTCTTCGGTGCGCACCGGGTGGGCAAATTTCGGCCCCTCGCCGTTGACGAACTCGAGACCCAGCCCCATCGCGTCGGGCACGGTCAGGATGTCGGAAAACAGGATGGCGGCGTCGAGCGGATAGCGGTCGAGCGGCTGCAGCGTGACTTCCGTCGCATAGGCCGGGCTCTTCGCGAGCCCGAGGAAACTGCCCGCGCGGCCGCGCGTGGCGTTGTATTCGGGCAGATAGCGGCCCGCCTGGCGCATCAGCCAGATCGGCGTGTAGTCGGTTGGCTGGCGCAGCAGCGCGCGCAGGAAAGTGTCGTTCAGAAGTTGATGGGCCACGTTGCGTACGACCAGAAAGCTGAAGGCAAGGCGGCATTTTACCGGACCCGGCTCGCCGCATTACGCGTGATCGGACCAATAACTGTTGCGCTCGCGGCTCATAAAGCCCGCTCTTTGGGGTTGCGGCCGTGGCAAAGGCGCGCGTGGCGGGCGATTCGCGGCAGGCTGTCATTGTCGGCCCGGCTGGACCTGGCTGAACGGCCGATGTTCAAGCTCGCGTTGGCGGGCTACTATCCGTCAGCCTTACCAGCCAATTACACACGACAAGGAGACTCGATGAACAAGGCAGCTCTCGCAATGCTCGGCGCGCTCGCCGGCGTCTTGATGCAGGTGGGCGTGGCCAGCGCGCAGACCGCCACCGCGCCTTCCCGGCTCGACGACATCATGAGCCGCGGCACGCTGCGCGCCTGTACGACCGGCGACTACAAGCCGTACTCGTTCTACAAGGGGGATGGGCAGTTCGAAGGCATCGACATCGACATGGCGGAGTCGCTCGCCAGGTCGCTCGGCGTGAAGGTAGAGTTCGTCAAGACGTCGTGGTCGAACCTGATGACCGACTTCGTCGCGAAATGCGATATCGGTATCGGTGGCGTTTCGCCGACGCTCGAGCGGCAAAAGCATGCGTTTTTCACGCAGGCGTACATGATCGACGGCAAGACGCCGATCGTCCGCTGCGACGACGTCAACAAATACCAGACCGTCGCGCAGATCGACCAGCCGGCCACGCGGGTGATCGTCAATCCAGGCGGCACGAACGAGAAGTTCGCAAAGCAATACTTTCCGCATGCGAACGTGACCGTTTATCCGGACAACGTGACGATCTTCAAGCAGATCCTCGCAGGAAAAGCCGACGTGATGGTGACCGATGCCTCGGAGACGCTGTTGCAGCAGAAGCTGAATCCGGGTCTGTGCTCGGTGCACCCCGACAAGCCGTTCCAGTACGGCGAGAAGGCGTGGCTGCTGCCGCGCGGCGACGTGGCGTTCCAACAGTATGTCGACCAGTGGCTGCATCTCGCGCGTGCAACGGGCGAATATCAGGCTATTTCGGATAAGTGGCTGAAGTAAGGCCGCCATTTACCCGTGTTTTTGTGTGTGCTGTTTCGGGCCGCCTGTCGTGAACTGCTCTTGCTCGGGCAGGCAGCCAGTCTCATAAGACGGTTTCGTTTCGCAAGGAGACGATCGTGTAACGAGCCACGACGTTTCTGAGCGTATCCAAGCCATGGCCGCAGCGTCACAAGATGCTCAATCCGCCCCTGTTTTCTACGCGAGGAATCGGAAATAAAAGTTTTGCGACGCAGCACGTACCGTGCATTTCACCAGATGAATTTTCCGGGGCGGACCAAGCTCTTGTAATACGGGGAACTCGCCGTGCAAAAGATGCATATGCAACTACTTCATGCGCAATCGACCGAATAGTTTATGCGGCGATATGCGTCGCGAATGGCATCAATCATGCGTATGAAATTGCGCGGCAGTCATCGGTAAATACTACGTTTGAAACGATTTATTTTGGCAATAAATCCCGCAGCGCCTTATCTGGCGGGCGTTACAACCTGAAACACTTTGTTACCGCGCTCATAAGTTAATTCGCCCACAATGCCCCCAACGGTTTCAACACGGATGTGGCTGGGTGCGTGGTGTGAGCGGATACGATGCACTTGCCGGTCGGCTTTGCCGAAGCCCTGTGAAGGGGCATCCCTGTTGGGGCCGTAATCGGCACAGGGTCGCCGTGATAGCCGGTCCCATCTTTGGTCTCCTCGCGCTAACCCCGTAGCGTGTGGTTTTTAGCGGGCTCCAGGCCCGCTTTTTTTTCGTCTTCCCAAACGTTTGCGCGAGACGAAACCTCTCACGCAACCCGCGTTTCCTTCCCTATTCGAATCCTGTATCACGAGTGCTCGTGAGGCATCACGCGGTCTTGTCTACGCTCAGCTTCAATTCGCCGATCATCCGCTCACGCATGATGAATTTTTGTACCTTGCCGGTTACGGTCATCGGCAATTCGTCGACGAAGCGGATATATCGCGGCACCTTGTAGTGCGCAATCTGCCCCTGGCAGAACTGCTGGATCTCTTCGGCGGTCGCATGTTCGCCCGCGCGCAGCACGACCCACGCGCAAACCTCTTCGCCATACTTCGCGTCGGGCACGCCAAACACCTGCACGCTCTGAATCTTCGGGTGGCGAAACAGAAACTCCTCAATCTCGCGCGGATAGATGTTTTCTCCGCCGCGAATCAGCATGTCCTTCAGGCGGCCGACGATGTTGCAGTAGCCCTCGCTATCGAGCGTCGCCAGATCGCCGGTATGCATCCAGCCGTCGACAATGCTCTCGCGCGTCTTCGCCTCATCGCCCCAATAACCGAGCATCACCGAGTAGCCGCGCGTGCAGAGCTCGCCGGTCTCGCCGACCGGCACGACATTGCCGAGCGGATCGATGATTTTCACTTCCAGATGCGGCTGGATACGGCCGACCGTCGTAGTGCGCTTGTCGAGCGGATCGGTCGTCGAGCTCTGGAACGACACCGGGCTCGTTTCCGTCATGCCGTAGGCGATGGTGATCTCGGCCAAGTGCATCTTCGAGACGACCTTCTTCATCGTTTCGATCGGGCATGGCGAACCCGCCATGATGCCGGTACGCAGGCGCGAGAAGTCGTGGGATGCGAACGTCGGGTGATCGAGTTCGGCGATGAACATCGTCGGCACGCCATGCAGCGCGGTGCATTTTTCGTCCGCGGCCGCGGACAGCGTCGCGGCCGGGTCGAAGCCTTCGCCCGGAAACACCATGTTCGTGCCCACCGAGACGCACGCGAGCACCGCCAGCACCATCCCGAAGCAGTGATAGAGCGGCACGGGAATGCACAAGCCGTCGTGTTCGCTCAACCGCATCGCCATCGCGATATAGCGTGCGTTGTTGACCACGTTGCTATGCGTCAGCGTCGCGCCCTTCGGGTTGCCGGTCGTGCCGCTCGTGAACTGGATGTTGATCGGTTCGTGACACGACAGCGTGGCGCCGATCGCATCGAGCCTGGCCGTGTCGAGCGTCGCGCGCCCCCGCTCGATCAGCTCGGAAAAGCTCAGCATGCCCGGCGTTTCCGTGTCGCCCATGCGGATCACGTAGCGCAACTCCGGCAGCCGCGCGGCGTGGAGTTCGCCCGGTGCCTGCGTTGCCAGTTCGGGAGCCAGTTCCTGCAGCATCTCGAGATACATCGATGCCTTGAAGCGCTCGGCGGCAATAATCGCCTTGCAGCCGACCTTGTTCAGCGCGTATTCGAGTTCGGCGAGCCGGTAAGCCGGATTGATATTGACGAGGATCGCGCCGATGCGCGCCGTCGCGAACTGCGTCAGCAGCCACTCGACGCGATTCGGCGACCAGATACCGACGCGATCGCCCTTCGCGATACCGAGCGCGAGCAGCCCTGACGCTAGCACATCCACCTCGTCCGCGAACGCCTTCCACGTCCAGCGGATGCCCTGCTCGCGAAACACCACGGCTGGCCGATCGGGAAAGCGAGCCGCCGTTTCTCGCAGAAACTCGCCGACGGTCGCTTCGCTCAACGGAATTTCAGTCGACCCGCGCACATACGACAGTCCGTCCCTGGGTTCGATGAGCGCACCTTCGCCCGACATATGCGTTGCCATGGTGTTGTCTCCGTGAGCGAAAGCTCGCTCGACTGAAATACATTTGAAATCGATTGTGCCATCGGCGTAGGGCCGACCGGCATCAAGTCTTACCCGCAGCGCATTACGCGAACGGCAATCGCCGGCTTTTTCTTTCTCTCAACTACGCGGACTTTTTACCTTTACGTAAACGTCAATTTAATGCCGAAAAAAAGCAGCCGCGAAGGCTGCTCTTTTCTACCGCGTGTCTTAGTGCTGACCGCGCAGCTTGCGCAGACGCTGGATAGCCGCGAGCTGAGCCGTCGCATACGCGAGTTCCGCCTGCGCGGTTGCGTATTCGAGGTTCGAACCCGTGTTCTGCAGCGCCTCTTCCGCGCGCTTGCGTGCGTCTTCGGCCTTGGCCTCGTCGAGATCCTTGCCGCGGATTGCCGTGTCGGCGAGAACCGTCACAGCGCCCGGCTGGATTTCGAGGATGCCGCCGGCGACGAACACAAACTCTTCTTCGCCGTTTTCAGCTTCGATACGCACCGCACCCGGACGAATCCGCGTGATGAGCGGCGTGTGGCCCGGCAGAATGCCGAGTTCACCCGCTTCGCCCGGCAGCGCGACGAACTTCGCCTGGCCCGAGAAGATCTGCTCTTCCGCGCTGACGACGTCTACTTTAATGGTTGCCATAAGTGTCGACTCCTGTCGACGAAAGTAAGCACTTTGGTGCGCTCACTTTCGTCTCATGCAAGGCTGGGTTAAGCGTAGTGAAGGCGAGATAAGTCAGTAGTGACTTATTCAGTCGGTACGACTTTGCTGCGCCCGCTTCGTTACACCCGACCTTTACTGGATCTTCTTGGCCTTTTCGAAGGCTTCGTCGATCGTGCCGACCATGTAGAACGCCTGCTCCGGCAGATGGTCGCACTCGCCTTCGACGATCATCTTGAAGCCACGGATCGTTTCCTTCAGCGGCACGTACTTGCCCGGCGAGCCCGTGAACACTTCAGCGACGTGGAACGGCTGCGACAGGAAACGCTGGATCTTACGAGCGCGCGCAACGGCGAGCTTGTCTTCCGGCGCGAGTTCGTCCATGCCCAGAATCGCGATGATGTCGCGCAGTTCCTTGTAACGCTGCAGCGTTTGCTGCACGCCGCGCGTGATCGAGTAGTGCTCTTCGCCGATCACGTTCGGGTCGATCTGGCGCGAGGTCGAATCGAGCGGGTCCACTGCGGGGTAGATACCGAGCGAAGCGATGTCACGCGACAGCACGACGGTTGCGTCCAGGTGGCCGAAGGTCGTAGCCGGCGACGGGTCGGTCAAGTCGTCCGCAGGGACGTACACGGCCTGCACCGAGGTGATCGAGCCGGTCTTGGTCGACGTAATACGCTCTTGCAGCTTACCCATTTCTTCAGCCAGCGTCGGCTGATAGCCCACCGCCGACGGCATACGGCCGAGCAGTGCCGACACTTCGGTACCGGCCAGCGTGAAACGGTAGATGTTGTCGACGAAGAACAGCACGTCGAGGCCTTCGTCACGGAAGTGCTCGGCCATCGTCAGGCCGGTCAGCGCGACGCGCAGACGGTTGCCCGGCGGCTCGTTCATCTGGCCGTACACGAGCGCGACCTTGTCGAGAACGTTCGAGTCCTTCATTTCATGATAGAAGTCGTTCCCTTCGCGGGTCCGCTCGCCCACACCGGCGAACACGGAGTAACCGCCGTGCTCCTTCGCGATGTTGTTGATCAGTTCCATCATGTTCACGGTCTTGCCCACGCCGGCGCCACCGAACAGACCCACCTTGCCGCCCTTCGCGAACGGGCAGATCAGGTCGATCACCTTGATGCCGGTTTCGAGCAGTTCCGTCGACGGCGACAGTTCGTCGAACGCCGGCGCCTTCTGGTGGATCGAGCGCATGTTTTCGCTCGCGATCGGACCGGCTTCGTCGATCGGACGGCCCAGCACGTCCATGATGCGGCCGAGGGTCGGCTTGCCGACCGGCACGCTGATCGGGTTACCGGTGTTCTTCACGATCGTGCCGCGGCGCAGACCGTCCGAAGCACCCAGACAGATGGTGCGGACCACGCCGTCGCCCAGCTGCTGCTGGACTTCGAGCGTCAGTTCCGAACCTTCGAGAATGAGCGCGTCGTAAATCTTCGGCATGGTTTCACGCGGAAATTCCACGTCGATCACCGCGCCGATGCACTGTACGATCTTGCCTTCTACCAAAGCAGTAGTACTCATCGCTTTTCCTTTAGATACTCAATTCTTCACTCGCGCAAAGGCGCAGTTTCGATGGGTGCGCCACTACGGGCGCACATGAGCGGCTGCCGACCGTTACGGTCAGACCGCCGCCGCACCACCGACGATTTCCGACAGTTCTTTCGTGATCGCGGCCTGACGGCTCTTGTTGTACACGAGTTGCAGTTCGTTGATGACCGTCTTCGCGTTGTCCGAAGCGGCCTTCATCGCCACCATCCGGGCCGATTGCTCCGATGCCATGTTTTCCGCGACGGCCTGATAGACCAGCGCTTCGACATAACGCACCAGCAGCTCGTCCACCACGGCCTGTGCATCCGGCTCGTAGATGTAGTCCCACTGCGTGCGCGGCGTCGTGCCGTCTTCTTCCGTGCGCTCGAACTGCTCCGCCGACAGCGGCAGCAGCTGCTCGATCACCGGCTCCTGCTTCATCGTGTTGACGAAGCGCGTGTACGCGAGGTACACCGCCGAAATCTTGCCTTCCGAGAACAGGTCGAGCTGCACCTTGACTGCGCCGATCAGCTTTTCCAGATGCGGCGTATCGCCCAGATGCACGACGTTCGACACGACCTTGGCGCGCAAACGGTTCAGGAAACCGAGCCCCTTGCTGCCGATCGCGGTTGCTTCGATCGTCTTGCCCTGGCCTTCCAGTTCCTTGAACTTCTGCACCGACGCGCGCAGCACGTTGGTGTTCATCCCACCGCACAGACCCTTATCGGTCGTGACGAGGATGATGCCGGCCGCCTTCGCGCCGTCGTTCGACACCATGAACGGGTGACGATACTCCGGGTTCGCACGGCTCATGTGCGCAGCGATGTCGCGGACCTTGTCGGCATACGGGCGAGCAGCGCGCATGCGCTCCTGAGCGCGGCGCATCTTCGATGCGGCCACCATCTCCATCGCTTTCGTGATCTTGCGCGTGTTTTGCACGCTCTTGATCTTGCCGCGAATTTCCTTCATTCCAGCCATTGCTTGCTCCTTTGTCGGCCCGAGTTAGCGCTTCAGCGCTTACTCGGGTCCCATGCAAAGCGGTCGAAGCAGCACGGGAGCATTCGCATGCGGCCCGCGCCGCTTCAAGGTCCGTTTATGCCTTGCGGATCACTCGCGGATCAATAAGCGCCGGACTTCTTGAAGTCTTTGACGGCCGTATGCAGCAGGCCTTCGTCGTCCTTCGAGAGTTCCTTGGTATCTTCGATACGCTTGACCAGGTCAGCATGGCTCGCCTTCAGGTGGTCGCGCAGGCCCTTTTCGAACGGCAGAACCTGACCGACTTCGAGGTCGTCGAGGTAACCGTTGTTCGCCGCGAACAGCGACACAGCCAGTTCCCACACCTGCAGCGGCTGATACTGCGGCTGCTTGAGCAGTTCCGTCACGCGGCGGCCGCGCTCGAGCTGCTTGCGAGTCGCTTCGTCGAGGTCCGATGCGAACTGCGCGAACGCTGCGAGTTCACGGTACTGCGCGAGGTCGGTACGGATACCGCCCGACAGCTTCTTCACGACCTTCGTCTGTGCCGCGCCACCCACACGCGACACCGACACGCCGGCGTTAATTGCCGGGCGGATACCTGCGTTGAAGAGGTCGGTTTCAAGGAAGATCTGGCCGTCGGTAATCGAGATCACGTTCGTCGGAACGAATGCGGTCACGTCGCCTGCCTGCGTTTCGATGACCGGCAGTGCCGTCAGCGAGCCGCTCTTGCCCTTCACTTCGCCGTTGGTGAACTTCTCGACGTACTCTTCCGAGACGCGAGCAGCACGCTCGAGCAGACGCGAGTGCAGATAGAACACGTCACCCGGGTAAGCTTCACGGCCCGGCGGGCGGCGCAGCAGCAGCGAGATCTGACGGTATGCCCAGGCCTGCTTGGTCAAGTCGTCATAAACGATCAGCGCGTCCTGGCCGCGATCGCGGAAGTATTCGCCCATCGTGCAGCCGGCGTACGGCGCGAGGTACTGCATCGCGGCCGAATCCGAAGCCGAAGCGGCCACGACGATCGTGTATTCGAGCGCGCCCGATTCTTCGAGCTTGCGCACCACGTTCATGATCGACGAAGCCTTCTGGCCGATCGCGACGTAGATACAGACGAGGTTCTTGCCCTTCTGGTTGATGATCGCGTCGACTGCGACTGCGGTCTTGCCGCACTGGCGGTCGCCGATGATCAGCTCGCGCTGGCCACGGCCGATCGGCACCATCGCGTCGATCGACTTCAGGCCGGTCTGGACCGGCTCCGAAACCGACTTACGCCAGATCACGCCCGGTGCAATCTTTTCGATTGCGTCGGTCATCTTCGCGTTGAGCGGGCCCTTGCCGTCGATCGGGTTGCCGAGTGCGTCGACCACGCGGCCGAGCAGTTCCGGACCCACCGGCACTTCGAGAATGCGGCCCGTCGTCTTGACGATGTCGCCTTCCGAAATGTGTTCGTACTCACCCAGAATCACGGCACCGACCGAGTCGCGCTCGAGGTTCAATGCGAGACCGAAGGTGTTGCCCGGAAATTCGAGCATTTCGCCCTGCATCACTTCCGACAGGCCGTGGATACGCACGATACCGTCGGTCACGGAGATCACGGTGCCCTGGTTGCGAACGTCTGCGCTCGCGTCAAGGCCCTGGATCCGGCTCTTGATCAGCTCGCTGATCTCAGAGGGATTGAGTTGCATTATTCGCTCCTGATAGTCAATTCTGTTGCGTGCCAGCCGCTAAAGCGCAAGGCGCTTCAGGCCGTCAGGGCCGTCTGCATGCTGGCAAGCCGCGCGCGGACCGAGGTATCGAGCACTTCGTCGCCGACCGTCACGCGCACGCCGCCGATCAACGACGGGTCGACTTCGACCGTCGGCTTCAGCTTGCGCTTGAACTTGCGTTCGAGGCTTGCGACGAGTTCGTTCAACTGCGCACCTTCGAGCGGGAATGCGCTGACGATCAGCACATCTGCCGCCCCTTCGCGGGCGTTCTTCAACTCTTCGAACTGCGAGGCGATTTCCGGCAGCAATTGCAGGCGATGGTTGTCCACCAGCATCTGCACCAGATTCTTCGCTTGCGCGTTGTCCTTGAGCGGCGACTTGACCGCAGCCAGCAGCAGATCGCTGACCTGGGTGCGGCTCACTTTCGGGCTCGAGGCGATCGACAGCACTTCGGGCAGACGCGCAACCTGTGCCAGCTCCTGCACGAGCGTGGACCAGGCGGCGATGTCACCAGCTTCGGCCACGCCAAACAGCGCTTCCGCGTACGGACGGGCGATGGTTGCAAGTTCGGCCATGATCAGAGCTCGGCTTTCAGTTGATTCAGCAGGTCAGCGTGAGCGGCCTGGTCGACTTCGCGCTTCAGGATCTGCTCAGCGCCCTTCACGGCAAGTGCGGCGACTTCGCCGCGCAGCGTTTCGCGCGCCTTCACGACTTGCTGCTCCGCGTCGGCCTTCGCCTGCGCGATGATGCGGGCGGCTTCAGCCTGTGCCTGTGCCTTGATTTCGTCGGCGACTGCCACGGCGCGCTTTTCCGCGTCGGCAATACGCTGCTGGCCGGCATTGCGTGCCTGGGAGAGTTCCTGGTCGACGCGCTTGTGAGCGGCTTCGAGTTCCTGCTTGCCCTTTTCCGCGGCGGAGAGGCCGTCAGCGATCTTCTTCGAGCGCTCGTCGAGGGCGTTGATCAGCGGCGGCCACACGAACTTCATCGTGAACCACGCGAGGATCAGGAACACGACCATTTGCGCAAACAGGGTTGCGTTGAGATTCACGGTGTTTCCTTAAACGTTGCTTGTTCGGAAAGTGAAACGGCAAGGCGCTCATCGATTCTGTGTTCGATCAGCGCCCCAGTACCCGTTCCGCCCTGCGCCTTTACCAGTTATAGCTCAGACGCAAACCTCCGAGGAACCTCAGCCTGCCAGCTTCGACAGCAGCGGGTTCGCGAACGCAAACAGCATTGCCACACCAACGCCAATCAGGAACGCCGCGTCGATCAGACCAGCCAGCAGGAACATCTTGGTTTGCAGCGGGTTCATCAGTTCCGGCTGACGGGCGCATGCTTCGATGTACTTGCCGCCCATCAGACCGATACCGATACAGGCGCCGATTGCACCCAGGCCGATGATGATGCCGATACCGATGGCGGTCAGACCCTGGATGTTGGCGATGAAAGCTTGCATGATCACTCCTTTGTGAAAAGTCTTTTAGAACTGGTTGGAACTGGGATTTGAAAAACTACGATTCTTTTACCGACCGCGCAGGTTAGTGCGTGTCGTGTGCCTGGCCGATGTACACCAGCGTCAGCATCATGAAAATGAACGCCTGCAGCAGAACGATCAGGATGTGGAAAATTGCCCACACGCTGCCGGCGATCACGTGGCCGATGAAGCCAAGCACCGTCGTGTCCGCGCCGAAGCTCCAGATGCTGCCGAGCAGGGCAATCAGCAGGAACAACAGTTCGCCCGCATACATGTTGCCGAACAGCCGCATGCCGAGCGAGACCGTCTTCGCGACGAACTCGATGATGTTCAGTGCAAGGTTCGGGATCCACAGGAGCGGATGCGCGCCGAACGGAGCGGACAGCAGTTCATGCACGAAGCCGCCGACGCCCTTGATCTTGAAGTTGTAGTAAATCATCAGCACGAACACGCCAAGTGCGATGCCGATGGTGCCGTTCAGGTCCGCGGTCGGCACGATGCGGTGGTGCGGAATCACTTCGGACAGACCCAGCCAGCCGATCACGCGGCCCGGCAGGTCGACGGGAATAAAGTCGAGGGAGTTCATCAGCGCGACCCAGACGAACACGGTCAGCGCGAGCGGAGCGATGAAAGTACGCGAGCCGTGGATCATCGCCTTCGATTGATCCTCGACCATTTCGACGAGCATTTCGATCGCGCACTGGAAACGGCCCGGCACGCCGGACGTTGCCTTGCGGGCAGCGAGATGCAGCACGAAGATGGTGACCAGGCCGCAAACGATCGACCAGAAGAGGGTGTCCAGATTCCACACGTGGATGTCGAAAATCGACGTCTGGTGCGCGGTGGAAAAGTTCTGCAAGTGGTGCGCAATGTACTCGGACGGGTCCATTGCTCGCGTGCCTTCGCTAGCTGCCATATCGTTAAAGCCACCCAAATTGTCGAAAATCGTTTGAGGCCGTTCCCGCCGAAATACTCTATTGCGGGAACGCGCCGGGTGCAGGCCCTGTCTCATCCGCACACCCGTGCCGACGCCACGCGCCGGCCTTAAATTCTTCGTGCTGCTATTTTTGGTACTGCTACCTTAGCGCCACGCCAAGGCAATCCAGTAAGTCTTCAGCGCGATGAGGTAGGTCACGAGCAGCGGAATCCAGCGCACATCGTGATACCAGAAGGCGATGCCTACAAACATCGCGATCGTTGTCCCCATCTTGAGCGCTTCGCCGATCATCCAGCTCATCACTGTCTCGACGCCGCGCTGCTTTATCAAACGTGCCGCGAACAACGCGCCCGGCACCCAACAGATCGCTCCCCCCAGGAACGCGGACAGCGCAGCAGCGCCCGGCGGCTTATAAAACAGCCACCACGCCAGCGTAGCAACCAAGGACAAAACCACTTGCGCTGCAACGACCCTGAAAGGCGTCACCCGCGATGGACGACCCACGTCAGGACCAAACAGCTTTTCTGCCTCGGCCCGCGTGAGCGGAACGATATTGTTATCTTCCTGCCCGTCATCCCATGCTTCGGCCGGGTCGAACTGCCGGCTGGAGGACGCATCGGAAGCGGAGCGTTCTGCGCGGTGTTCGTCGTGCCCATTCTTCGGCGACAGATTCGACGTTTTGACCGCCATCGCAATGTTCCGAAAGTCTCTTTCCAGCCCGCGAGCTTACGCAACGCTTACGGGGTTGCCGTGCAATTAAATCCGGGCGATTGTAAGCGATAGTTGCAGGCAATTCAAGACTTTAGGCCGCGCTATAACGGCGTGAAACTTGGGCCCACGATACGGTAAAACGCTTGCTGGCAGCGCGAAACACGTCAAATGTAAGGCAGGCGTGGGACGACAAAACCATGGCTCCCGATCGCATGGATCGAAGCTTGCCGGCAGGCTGTTTCGACGTTATGGCAGACGTCTCGGAAATGCAACAAATGCGGTTTTTTTCGGGGAGAACTGGCGCCGTTTCGTGCTGGCAGCGTCTATGCGGGGAACATGTTTACGCGAGTGTATCTGCCCGCTTGCGATAGCAGGCCGTAAGGATTGCCGTGGCCGTCGATCTACCATTGCAGCCCACTCAAACCTGGCATGACTGATTATTTGGCCGATAACTATTCAGGAATCCATGATAATTGGAAAGCATGTTCGTTAGTCGAAAAAACGATTCACGAGGCAAGGTTCGAGGGCGCCCGGAACCGCAGCGCCCTATTCCCATTGATCGTCGGTCAGACGTTGGCATTGCCGCGCAAGCGGACAAGAATGCCTTCCAGCGCGTCGAGATCGCCGAAGTCCACGAGCACCTGGCCACGGCCACGCCGGCCGAGTTTGATTTTCACGGTCGACGCCAGCAGGTCCGAGAGTTCCTCTTCGAGACGCCGCGTATCGCGCCCGCCATCCGGATTCGCGCGGGCCTTGACCGTGGGCGTCGTCTTCGTCGTCATCGCGACGAGCTTTTCGGTCTCGCGCACCGAGAGGCGTTTGTTGACGACCTGGTTGGCCAGCGTGATCTGCGTCGCGGCATCGACAGCGAGCAACGCGCGAGCGTGGCCCATGTCGAGATCTCCGGCGAGCAGCATCGTTTGCACCGGCGCCGCGAGATTGAGCAGACGCAGCAGATTCGACACCGCGCTGCGCGAGCGGCCAACCGATTCCGCCGCCTGCTCGTGCGTGAAGTGGAATTCGTCGAGCAAACGCTGGATGCCCTGCGCTTCTTCGAGCGGATTCAGATCTTCGCGCTGAATGTTCTCGATCAGCGCCATCGCGGCGGCGGCCTGGTCCGGCACGTCCTTCACGAGCACCGGCACCTCTTCAAGGCCGGCAAGGCGTGCGGCACGGAAACGTCGCTCACCGGCGATGATCTCGTATTTGTCCGCGGAGATCGGGCGCACCAGAATCGGCTGCATCAGCCCCTGCGCGCGGATGCTGGCCGCGAGTTCCTGCAGCGCGCCCTCGTCCATGCGCGTGCGCGGCTGGTATTTGCCGGCCTGCATCTTGCTGAGCGGTAGCACGTTCGGCGCACCCTCGATCGCCACCGCCTCGGTGATATCCGCGGTGCCGCCGAGCAATGCCTCCAGACCGCGGCCCAATCCTTTCTTTCTTGCTACTGCGTTCATCGTGCTTCCTCGATCCGCTTAGGATGCTTGGGGCGCGTCGTTCAATGCGCGCACCCGCTCAATCATTTCCGCGCCGAACTGCACGTAGGCCTGCGCGCCACGCGACGCCCTGTCGAACACCACGCCGGGCAGCCCATAGCTGGGCGCCTCGGCAAGCCGTACGTTGCGCGGGATCACCGCGTCGAACACCTTGTCGCCGAAATGCTCTTTCAGTTGATCCGAAACCTGCTGTTGCAATGTGATGCGCGGATCGAACATCACGCGCAGCAAACCGATCACCTTCAGGTCACGGTTCAGATTGGCGTGAACCTGCTTGATCGTATTGACGAGGTCGGACAGGCCTTCGAGCGCGAAGTATTCGCACTGCATCGGGATCACGACGCCATGCGCGGAGCACAGCCCGTTGAGCGTGAGCAGCGACAATGCGGGTGGGCAATCGATCAACACGAAGTCGTATTCGCTCTCGACCGCCGCAAGCGCCACCTTCAACTGACGCTCGCGATTTTGCATGCTGACCAGTTCCACCTCGGCGCCCGCGAGTTCGCGATTCGCGGGCAACACATCGTAGCCGACCACTTCCGGCCGCACGCGCGCATCGGCCACGGACACGTTATCCACGAGCACTTCGTAGACAGTGTTCGTACATTCGGCCTTATCGATGCCGCTCCCCATCGTGGCATTGCCCTGCGGGTCCAGATCGATGAGAAGAACTCGCTGTCCCTGCGCTGCCAGGCTCGCGGCCAGATTGACTGTGGTGGTGGTCTTGCCGACACCACCCTTCTGGTTCGCAACGCAGAAGATTTTTGCCATCGTTGGTGTGTCCCTTTTTCTGCTTGATGAAGTGAAGATCGTTGAGGATGCGGGTCGCCGTGGGAGTGGCCGTCAGCTTTCCGCGCCCAGCCGAACCTTGATCAGGTGCCGTTCGGCGTCGAGCGACGGCACGTTCAGCCGGATGATCCGTTCCACGTGGGCGCCCGCCGGCAGACGCCCGATTTCACCGTCCGGCTGCACGCCCTTCATCGCCCAGATCGCGCCCTGCTCCGCAACCAGGTGACGGGCCAGTGTAACGAAATCCGTGAGTTCTGCGAATGCGCGCGAAACGATTACGTCGAACTTTGCCGGTACTTCGGCGCCGGGCCGCAATGTCTCGACGCGTCCCGTCACGACCGACAGATTCGCGAGACCCAGCTCGGCCTTCGCCTGAGCCTGGAAAGCCGTCTTTTTATGAACAATATCGTTCGTGGTGACGGTCCATTCGGGCAGTACGATTGCCAACACGATCCCGGGCAAGCCGCCGCCCGAACCGACGTCGAGCACAGAAGACGGGCCGAGCGGCGCGAGATGCGGCACGATCGAAAGAGAATCGAGAATATGCTGGACCAGCATTTGCCGCGGATCGCGAATCGCCGTCAGGTTGTAGACGTTATTCCACTTCGCCAACAGGGCGACGTAATCAAGCAGCTTGCGTTGCTGAACGTCGCTCAGGTCGAGGCCCAGCTCACGGACACCATCCGCCAGCAGCGACGCCAGGGCCTGCTGATCGATACCCCTCTGCCCTGCCGTCATTGCACCACCGGCTTGCTGTCGGTGCCGGGTTCGGCGGGCTTCGCCGGACGCCGCCCAAGGCCTCGCTTCAGATGAACCATCAGCAACGAGATAGCCGCCGGCGTGATGCCCGAGATACGGGATGCCTGGCCAATCGTTTCCGGCCGGAACTGCGTCAGCTTCTGGCGTGCCTCGAACGACAGCCCGCGAACCTCTGCGTAGTCGAGCCCTTCCGGCAGACGCGTGTTTTCGTGCGCCTCGTTGCGTTCGATTTCATCGGCCTGGCGATCGATGTAGCCCTGATATTTGATGCCGATCTCGATCTGCTCCTTGATCTGAGCGAGCAGTACGTCGTCTTCGGCGAGCACTTCGGGCGCACCGCACGTGCCGCCACGCAAGCCGCAGACGCCGTCGTAGCTCACGCCCGGTCGACGGAGCAAGTCCGCGAGGCTGTATTCGTGGTCGATCGGCTTGCCGAGCAGTGCCATCGCTTCGTCGGCAGATAACGTCTTAGGATTGACCCATGTCGTACGAAGGCGCTCTGTTTCACGTGAAACAGCGTCGCGCTTGCGGCTGAACGCGTCCCAACGGGCGTCATCGATCACGCCCAACTCGCGGCCGATCTCGGTCAGGCGCATGTCGGCGTTGTCTTCGCGCAGGCTCAGGCGGTATTCGGCACGGCTCGTGAACATCCGGTACGGCTCGGACACCCCGCGCGTGACCAGATCGTCGACCAGCACGCCCAGATAGGCCTGATCGCGACGCGGGCACCATGCGTCCTTGCCCTGAACGTGCAAACCGGCATTGATACCGGCCAGCATGCCCTGCGCCGCCGCCTCTTCATAGCCAGTCGTCCCGTTGATCTGCCCTGCGAAGAACAGCCCGCTAATCACCTTGGTTTCCAGCGATGCCTTCAATCCGCGAGGATCGAAATAGTCGTACTCGATTGCATAACCGGGTCGCAGGATATGCGCATGCTCCAAACCGCGCATCGAACGCACCAGTTCGAGCTGCACGTCGAACGGCAGGCTCGTGGAAATCCCGTTCGGGTAGAACTCGTTGGTCGTCAGCCCTTCCGGTTCCAGGAAAATCTGATGCGATTCCTTCGACGCGAAACGGTGAATCTTGTCCTCAATCGACGGGCAATAGCGCGGCCCGACCCCTTCGATCACGCCCGTGTACATCGGCGAACGGTCGAGGCCGCTACGAATAATGTCGTGGGTGTGCTGATTCGTATGCGTGACCCAGCACGGCACTTGCCGCGGATGCTGCTCGACGCGCCCGAGGAACGAAAACACCGGCACCGGGTCCAGATCGCCCGGCTGCTCTTCGAGTTGCGAGAAATCGATCGTACGGCCGTCGATACGCGGCGGCGTACCGGTCTTGAGCCGTCCCTGCGGCAGCTTCAGCTCCTTCAGGCGTGCGGACAGCGAAACCGCAGCCGGATCACCCGCGCGGCCACCGGTGTAGTTGTTCAGACCGACGTGAATCTTGCCGTCGAGGAACGTACCCGCAGTCAGCACCACGGCGCGCGAGCGGAAACGGATGCCCACTTGCGTAACGGCGCCGACCACGCGGTCGCCCTCGACCATCAGGTCGTCGACGGCCTGCTGGAACAGCCACAGATTCGGCTGATTTTCCAGACGATGACGGATCGCCGCCTTATAGAGCACGCGGTCGGCCTGAGCGCGCGTCGCACGCACCGCCGGCCCCTTCGACGAGTTCAGGATACGGAACTGGATGCCGCTTTCGTCGGTGGCGGCCGCCATGGCGCCGCCGAGCGCGTCGACTTCCTTGACCAGATGGCCTTTGCCAATGCCGCCGATCGACGGATTGCAGCTCATCTGCCCAAGGGTTTCGATGTTGTGGGTCAAGAGCAGTGTCTTATTACCCATGCGCGCCGATGCCAAAGCGGCTTCGGTGCCGGCATGACCGCCGCCAACGACGATTACGTCAAATTCTGTGGGAAAAAGCATCGCGGGATCTCACGCCAGATCGTCGCGTGAGCCTCAAAGGAAAATGTATGGGCGAATTATAACGGGTTCAGTTTCGGCCCGAATTTCGTCCGAATGGCTAACGAATAAAAAAAGCGGTGTGTTTCACGTGAAACACACCGCTTAAAAGACCGCCATCAGCAGAAAAGGTGCTGTGCTACGCCACTTTTTTCGCCAGGCCAAGATAGGTTTCGATCACGCGCGGATTCTGTGCGAGATCCGCTGCCGGTCCTTCGAGTGCCAACTCGCCGGTTTCGAGTACATAGCCGTAGTCGGAAATTTGCAGCGCGGCACGCGCGTTCTGCTCGATCAGCAGCGTGGCAACGCCCGTCTGCCGCAGCGCACTGATGATGTGGAAAATCTCCTTCACGATCAGCGGTGCGAGACCGAGGCTCGGCTCGTCGAGCATCAGCAGATCGGGCTTGCCCATCAGCGCGCGACCGACCGCCAGCATCTGCCGCTCGCCACCTGACAGCGTGCCGGCTTCCTGCTTGCGGCGCTCCTTCAGTCGTGGAAACAGCTCGAACACCGGTTCAAGCTGATCGAGGAAATTCCGCTCCCCTGCCCGCTTGCGCCGGTAAGCGCCGAGCACGAGGTTATCTTCGACCGTCATCGACGCAAATAGCTCGCGCTTTTCCGGCACCAGACACATGCCGCGTGCGACCCGCTTCTCGACCGGTATCGCGCTGACGTCCTCGCCGCGATAGTTGATCGCGCCCTTCGCATGGCCGGTGCCCGGCAACGCGCCCATGATTGCGTTCAGCAGCGTGGACTTGCCCGCGCCATTCGGACCGATCACCGAAACGATTTGTCCTGCCCGCACCCGGATCGCCGCGCCGTGCAGCGCCTCGACCTTGCCGTAACGGACCGATAGACCGTCCACGTCGAGAATCGGCGCCGCGGCCGCTACACCCGTCGTCATTGTGTTCTCCATCACTCCACCCCGCCCAGATACGCTTCAAGCACCGCCGGGTCCTGCTGCACGTCCTGCGGCAAACCTTCCGCGATCCGCGTCCCGAACTCCATGACCACAAGCCGGTCGGTGAGATTCATCACGAAATCCATATCGTGCTCGACCAGCAACACACTCATTCCTTCCGCTTTCAGGCGACGCAGCAGATCGGCGAGTTGCAGTTTTTCCTGATACCGCAGACCGGCGGCCGGTTCATCGAGCAACAGCAGCGTCGGATCACAGCACAGCGCGCGAGCGATTTCGAGAATCCGCTGCTGCCCGAGCGCGAGACTGCCCGCCTCGTCATACATATGCTGCTCGAGACCGACGCGGCGAATCTGCCGGGCCGCCTCGGCCATCAACCGCGCCTCTTCCGCGCGATTCAAGCGCACGATGCTGCGCCACACGCCCGCATGACCACGCAGATGCGCGCCGATCGCGACGTTCTCCAGCACCGTCATGCCCGGCAGCAGCTTGACGTGCTGGAACGTACGGCCGATCCCGCGTTTGACGATTTCACGTGAACTGAGCGCATCGATACGCTCGCCGCGAAACGTGATCTCGCCGCTCGTCGCCTGAAGCACGCCGGTCACGAGATTGAAGGTGGTCGATTTGCCGGCGCCGTTCGGCCCGATCAGCCCGATGATCTGCCCGGCTTTGACTTCGAAGCTCACGTCGTTCACCGCGACGAGGCCGCCGAACTGCTTGCGCGCCTTGTTCACCGTCAGCAGGTTTTCGCCGGCTTGCGGTTTGTTGCGCTGCGGTAGAGGCTCCGCGTGATCGGCGAGATGCGCATGCGACCCGCGCGGGAAAAAGCGCGCGACGAACGGCCACACGCCCTGTCGCGCGTACTGCAACAGCAGCACCATCAGAATGCCGAACACGATCACTTCGAAGTTGCCGTTCTCGCCGAGCAGCTTCGGCAGCAGCGTTTGCAGATAATCCTGCAGCACGGTCAGGATCGCTGCGCCGAGCACCGCGCCCCACACATGCGAAACGCCGCCCACCACCGCCATGAACAGAAACTCGATGCCGTGGTTGAGGCCGAACGGCGTCGGATTCACCGCGCGTTGCAGATGCGCATACAGAAAGCCCGACACCGACGCGAGCACCGCCGCATAAACGAAGATCACGACGCGCATCCAGCCGGTATTGACGCCCATCGCCTCGGCCATCAGGCCGCCGCCGCGCAGCGCACGGATCGCGCGGCCCGGCCGGCTATTAAGCAGATTCTGAACAGAGACGACCGCGCCGAGCACGACCGCCCAGATCAGGTAGTAGATATGGCGGCCGGACTCGAGGTTTATCCCAAAAACATTGAGCACCGGGATGCCGTTGATGCCGTCGTACTTGCCGAGCATATCGAGATTGCCGAACAGGTAGAACAGCGCGAGCCCCCAGGCGATCGTGCCGAGCGGCAGGAAGTGGCCGGACAGACGCATCGTCACGAGACCGAGCATCAGCGCGACCAGGGCGGTCACGATAATGCCGGCGATCAACGCAAGCCACGGCGACACGCCGTAGCTCGTCGTCAGATACGCGGTCGCATAGGCGCCGATGCCGACGAACGCGGCCTGCCCGAAGCTCGTCATGCCGCCGATGCCGGTCAGCAGCACGAGGCCGATGGCGACGATCGAATACAGGCCGATGTAGTTGAGCAGCGTGACCCAGTACTCGGGCACGTGGATCGGATGCGGCAGCACGGGCAACGCGAACAGCACCACGAGGAACAACCAGAAGAACTTCTTTTGCATGATCCGTTTCATCGCGTCACTCCTCTTCCTCTTCGGCATGCGGGCTCGCAAGACTGCGCCACAGCAGCACCGGGATGATTAGCGTGAACACGATCACTTCCTTATAAGCACTCGCCCAGAACGACGAATACGACTCCAGCAAACCCACGAGAATCGAGCCCGCTGCCGCGAGCGGATAGCTGACGAGACCGCCGATGATCGCGCCCACGAAGCCCTTCAGACCGATCAGGAAGCCCGAGTCGTAGTAGATCGTCGTGAGCGGCGCGACGAGGATGCCGCACAAGGCGCCGAGCCCCGCCGCGAGCGTGAACGCGAGGCGCCCTGCCTGCGTCGTGCCGATACCGACGAGGCGCGCGCCGAGCCGGTTCACCGAGGTCGCGCGCAGCGCCTTGCCCGAGATCGAGCGATCGAAGTACAGATACAGCGCGCCGATCAGCACGACCGCCGTGCCGATCACCCACAGGCTTTGCCCGGAGATCGACAGACTGCCGACGTTGAACGTCGCATCGGAAAACGCGTTGGTGCGCGAGCCTTCCGCGCCGAACATCACGAGGCCGAGACCGACCATCGCGAAATGCACGGCCACTGCGACAATCAGCAGCAGCAGCGTGGTCGCTTCCGCGATCGGCTCATAGGCGAGCCGATAAACGAACGGCCCCATCGGAATCACGATCAAGAGCGTCAGCGCGATCTGCACGATCATCGGCAGCGGCTGCATGAAGAGGCCACGCGTGAGCGCATAGACGGCGATCGGGAACAGCAGATACTTCCCTGCCAGCACGGGCAGCGTGCGCGCCGCATGACGGCGCCGCTCGGCATGCCGCAACGTCGCCGCCGTCTCGACGACAAAACACGCCGCGCCCATCGCCATCAGCAGCCAGCAGGTGGCCGGAAACTTCTGCGTCTGCAATGCGGCGAGCGTCAGCGCGCCATACGAAACAAACTCCCCCTGCGGTATGAAGATCACCCGCGTCACGGAAAACACCAGCACCAGCGCAAGCGCGAGCAGCGCGTAGATTGCGCCGGTGGTAATGCCGTCCTGCGCGAGGATCGCCGCAATTGATAGATCCATACTTCCTCGTCCTGAAGCGTCGAAATCGAAAAACCGGGAAACAGTCGTGATAGCACGGCGCGTAGCCGTCCATCAACCTGCATGCCATGTCTGAAAAGACAACCGCCGCGCCGGGATGCGGCGCGGCGGTCGTTGCCATTGTCGTCGAACACATGGCAATGCGGTGCCATGCACCGCAGATTGCGCGAGAGGCGCGTACCGCTTTTTATCCTGATGGATTATTTTCAGTCGTTCTGCAGCTTCCATTTGCCGTCGACGATCTGCACGATCACGCGTGCGCGCTGGTCGAGGCCGTTGTGGTCGGTCGGCGTGGTGTTCATGATGCCGTGCGACACCGGCAGTTCCTTGAGGTTTTCGAGCGCGCTGCGCAGCGCCGAGCGAAACTCGGGCGTGCCCGGCTGAGCGGTCTTCAGCGCGACCGGAATCGCGGCCTGCAGCATCTGGCCCGCATCCCATGCGTGACCGCCGAAGGTGGCGACCGAACCCGTGCCATACGCCTTCTCATATGCGTTCTTATAGGCTTCCGACGACTTCTTCACCGGGTTCGAATCGGGCAGCTGATCGACGACGAGAATCGGACCGGCCGGCAGCAACTCGCCGTCGCAATCCTTGCCGCACACGCGCAGGAAGTCGTTGTTCGCGACACCGTGCGTCTGATAGATCTTGCCCTTGTAGCCACGCTCCTTGAGCGTCTTGGCCGGCAGCGCCGACGGCGTGCCCGAGCCCGCGATCAGCACCGCATCGGGATTCGCGCTCATCGTCTTCAGCACCTGGCCCGTCACCGATGCGTCGGTGCGGTTAAAGCGCTCGTTGGAGACGACCTTCAGATTGTGGGCTTTCGCCGCGGCGTCGAAGGTCGTGTTCCAGCTATCGCCATAGGCATCCGAAAAGCCGATGAAGCCGACCGTCTTCACGCCGTGACGCTGCATGTAATCGGCGATGGCGTCGGCCATCAGGCTGTCGTTCTGCGGCGGCTTGAAGGCCCACGCGCGCTTCGCGTCCATCGGCGCGATGATCGCCGCCGATGCCGCGAGCGAGATCACCGGCGTCTTGCCTTCGGCGGCGGGATCGAGCATCGCGAGCGCATTCGGCGTGACGGTCGAGCCGATGATCGCGTCGACGTGGTCTTCGTCGATCAGCTTGTGCGTGTTCTGCACGGCTTTGCTGGTGTCCGAGCCATCGTCGAGAACGATGTACTGCACGCTCTTGCCGCCGATCTCCTTCGGCAGCAATGCAATCGTGTTCTTCTCGGGAATCCCGAGCGATGCGGCCGGCCCCGTGGTGGACAGCGTCACGCCGATCTTCACCTGCGCGAACGCCGCACCCGCGCCGCACATCAGCGCCATTGCGATGCCCGTGCGTACCCATTGCCTTGTCTTCTTCATTACGAGTCTCCAAACGCCTTGAAGCGCGTATCTATGAGCCGGCTCGACGGGCCCGGTGCGTGATCAAGTTATCGGGCCTGGGTGCGCGCGTGCCAAGCATGGTTTTCCCTGCTCAATGCGAATACCTTGCCCGTTCTGTTCGATGCCGCTCCTCTCACCTGCACGATCGCTGCTGCCTCGGACTGTCGCGCTTTCTGCGGCGCGATTTCCTCTTTTTTAACCACTAATATGCTAGTAGATTGCGTTCTGCATGATCGACGGTCAATAGCGCATGGACCGAATGCGGGTTTGTCCTGAAGCAACGGAACCACACTTCTCTCGCGATGCGCGCCACCGCACGGGCAATAAAAAAGACGCGTCAACTGCACGCGTCTTTTCGATGAGGCTTCGTGGCGTTTTGCCTTCGCTCAGTCGCCGGCCAGCTTCCACTTGCCGTCGACGATCTGCACCATCACACGCGCTCGCTGATCGAGACCGGCGTGATCGTTCGCGCTCATGTTGAAGATGCCGTGCGATGCGGGCATGTCTTTGGTGCCTTCGAGCGCCGCGCGCAGCGCTTCGCGGAACGCCGGCGTGCCCGGCTGCCCTTTCTTCAGCGCGAGCGGAATCGCCTGTTGCAACAGCAGGCCCGCGTCCCACGCATGGCCGCCGAACGTCGACACGGAGCCCACGCCATAAGCGGCTTCATACGCGTGTTTGTACGCGAGCGAGGTCTTCTTCACCGGGTTCGAATCGGGCAGTTGATCCGCGACGAGCAGCGGACCGGCCGGCAGCCACGTGCCCTCGCAATCCTTGCCGCACACGCGCAGGAAGTCGTTGTTCGCGACACCGTGCGTCTGATAGTACTTGCCCTTGTAGCCGCGCTCCCTGAGCGTTTTCTGCGGCAGCGCGGCCGGCGTGCCGGCGCCGGCGATCAGCACCGCGTCCGGGTTTTGCGACATCATCTTCAGCACCTGGCCCGTGACCGACGCGTCGTTGCGCGCAAAACGCTCGTTCGCGACGACCTTGATCTTCTGGAGATCGGCGGCCTTGCTGAACTCCTTGAACCAGCTCTCGCCGTATGCGTCGGCAAAACCGATGAACGCGACCGTCTTCACGCCGTGATTCGCCATGTGCTGCGCGATCGCGGTCGCCATCAGGATGTCGTTCTGCGGCGTCTTGAAGACCCAGGCGCGCTTCGCGTCCATCGGCTCGACGATGCCCGCGGCGGCGGCCATCGAGATCATCGGCGTGGACGTTTCGGCGGCGACGTCGATCATGGCGAGCGAGTTCGGCACGACGGTCGAGCCGATCAGCGCGTCGACGTGATCTTCGCTGGTGAGCTTGCGGGCGTTCTTGACCGCCTGGGTGGAATCGGTCGCGTCGTCGAGCACGATGTAATCGATTTTCTGGCCCGCGACCTCCTTGGGCAGCAGCGCGATCGTGTTCTTCTCCGGAATGCCGAGCGAAGCGGCCGGCCCCGTAGCCGACACGGTGACGC
This sequence comes from Paraburkholderia sp. Ac-20342, assembly GCF_017104985.1. Lineage (NCBI taxonomy): Bacteria > Pseudomonadati > Pseudomonadota > Betaproteobacteria > Burkholderiales > Burkholderiaceae > Paraburkholderia > Paraburkholderia sp. Ac-20342. The sequence continues at coordinate 47,522 of NZ_JAAGPQ010000061.1, forward strand.
CGATTTTCACGTCTGCGAATGCATGGCCGCTCCAGGCAGCCGATACTCCGGTGGCGACCAATGCCGCGCTGATCCAACGTAATGCCGACTTCATCCTGCTCCTCTATTAACCCCGTTATTCAACTGAATTTAAATCCGCGGATTTAAATGCCAACCCAGTGGTCGGTGAAAAGCGAGTTTAGCGGACGCGCGCGCCGTGCCGCAAGCGTTTTGCAGGGTTGTAGCGCTTAAATGCGGTGTTCTCGCAGAACAAAAATAACGGCCCGATTCAACGATTATCCCGGCGCGGCTTGTCGAAAGCGCGTTCGAAAAGCACAAATAAAAAGCGCTGTTGGATATCAATCCAACAGCGCTTTCGTCTGGGCACTGAGTGCCTCAATTGTCTCCTCGTTCTCCACCTGCAAATTCGTGGTGCATCAGAACTGCGTAAAGATTAAACGACGCCTCTACCGGTAACAACTAGCAATTACCCTAGTGGTGCACTGCGGCACCGAATTGACGCACGTCGGCGCGTTTCGTCTGCACATTATGCGACCTGCTTATGAAAGCCGTTGTTTCATTGGATTTTTAGCCTGCCCGAATTAGATCGGATGTCGAAGCAATCTCATATCGCACTGCATCAAGCCAGGCTCGATTATGCACGCAACGGCCGCACGCGCGCGACGATTTCGCCGACGATACCGCGCCGGAACGCCAGCACGCACGCAATGAAAATCAGCCCCGTGACGATCGTCACCGATTCGCCGAGCGAGCGGAACCAGTCGACGCCCGTCACCGAGGCAAGCGCGGCACCGATATCGCCGAGCCGGTCTTCGAGCGACACGATCAGCGCGGCGCCGAGCAGCGGCCCGAACAGCGTACCCATACCACCCACGAGCGTCATCAGGATGACGAGACCGGACATGGTCCAATAGGCATCGCTCAAGGTCTCGAAACCTTGTACCAACACTTTCAGCGAGCCGGCGAGACCCGCGAGGCCGGCCGACAGAATGAACGCCAGCAGCTTGAAGCGATCGGTATCGTAGCCGAGCGACACCGCGCGCGGCTCGTTCTCCTTGATCGCGACAAGCACCTGCCCGAACGGCGAATGGACGATCCGCACGATCAACAGAAATGCCGCCACGACCACCGCGAGCACGACGAAATAGAGCGCGACGTCCGACGAAAGACCGAGCACACCGAACAGCTTGCCGCGCGGCACGCCTTGCAGACCGTCTTCGCCATGCGTGAACGGCGCCTGCAGGAACACGAAGTACACCATCTGCGCGAGCGCGAGCGTCACCATCGCGAAGTAGATGCCCTGGCGGCGAATCGCGAAGAAGCCGACGACGAGCCCGAGCAGCGTCGCCGTCGCGGTGCCGGTCAGCACCCCGAGCTCCGGCGAGAACCCGAGCGTCTGCATCGCATAGCCGGTCGCGTAGCCGGCCGAGGCGAGAAACATCGCATGTCCGAACGACAGCAGCCCCGTATAGCCGATCAACAGATTGAAGGCGGCCGCGAACAGCGCGAAGCACAGCACCTTCATCACGAAGAGCGGATAGATGCCAAGCACCGGCACCGCGAGCAGCACGATCAGCAGCAGACCGTAGAGGACTTTTCTCTGCATCATTTTTCCCTGCCGAAGAGGCCCGCCGGGCGCACGAGCAACACGAGCGCCATGATCACGAAGACGACGGTCGCCGACGCCTCGGGGTAATACACGCGCGTGAGCCCTTCGATCACACCGAGCATGAGGCCGGTCAGAATCGAGCCCATGATCGACCCCATCCCGCCGATCACGACCACCGCGAACACGGTGATGATCATCGGCTGGCCCATCAGCGGCGAGACCTGGATGACCGGCGCGGCGAGCACGCCGGCAAACGCCGCGAGCGCGACGCCGAAGCCGTAGGTCAGCGTAATCATCAGCGGCACGTTGACGCCGAACGCCTCGACGAGCTTCGGGTTTTCGGTGCCCGCGCGCAGATACGCGCCAAGCCGCGTCTTCTCGATCACGAACCACGTCGCGAAGCACACGACGAGCGACGCGACGACAACCCACGCGCGATAGTTCGGCAGGAACATGAAGCCGAGATTGGTCGCGCCGGTAAGCGCCGAAGGCACGTCGTACGGCTGGCCCGACGACCCGTAGATCGAATGGAAGATGCCTTCGATCGCAAGCGTGAGCCCGAACGTCAGCAGCAGACCGTATAGATGATCGAGCTTATAGAGCCAGCGCAGCATCGTGCGCTCGATCGCAATGCCGAACAGCCCGACGATCAGCGGCGCGAGCACGAGCATCACCCAGTACGGCAGATTGAAATACGACAGCCCCATCCACGCGAGCATCGCGCCGAGCATGAACAGCGCGCCATGCGCGAAGTTGATCACGTTGAGCAGGCCGAAAATCACCGCCAGCCCAAGGCTCAGAATCGCGTAGAACGAGCCGTTCACGAGCCCGAGCAGAAGCTGGCTCAGCATCGCCGGAAGCGGAACGCCAAAGATATCCATTGAAGCCCTTCGCCCTTCAAGCCATCGTCAAGTGAGACCGGTCGCGCGCACGATGCGGCAAACAGCGCCCGCTGCGCGGCACGCAAAACGTCCGGGCCGTTTGAGCCGCCGTTGCTCATGCTCACGAAAACGCCGCACGTACGCGCCGCGCTGCCATTCAACGCAACAGCAACACGCACGGCGTTTCGTTCACGAACAACGGAAGGCCCCCGCGAGCGTCTCAGGTGCCGCTATCCGCGACTTCTTTCTTCTGGCCCGCGCTTACTTCCACGACGCACAGCGCGTTTGCGCCTTGGTCGTGAACGCCTGCTCGCCCGGGATCGTCGCCATGATCTTGTAGTAGTCCCACGGTTCTTTCGATTCGGCCGGCGTCTTCACCTGCATCAGGTACATGTCGTGGATCATGCTACCGTCCTGGCGGATGTAGCCCTTCGCGTAGAAGTCGTCGATCTTCGTCTTGCGCAGCTGCGCCATCACCTTGTCCGGGTCGGTCGAGCCGACCGCCTGCACCGCCTTCAGGTAGTTCATCGTCGCCGAATAGTCGGCGGCCTGCAGGCTCGACGGCATCTTCTTCATCTTGTCGAAGTAGCGCTGCGACCACTTGCGTGTCTCGGCATCCTTGTTCCAGTACCAGCTGTCGGTCAGCACGAGACCTTGCGTGGTTTCGAGACCGAGGCTGTGCACGTCGTCGATGAACATCAGCAGCGCGGCGATCTTCATCGTCTTCGGAATGCCGAACTCCTTCGCGGCCTTGATCGCGTTGACCGTATCGCCGCCGGCATTCGCGAGGCCGAGAATCTGCGCCTTCGAGGCCTGCGCCTGCAACAGGAACGACGAGAAGTCCGACGCCGAGAGCGGATGCCGCACCGAACCGAGCACCTGGCCGCCGTTCGCCTTCACGACGTCCGAGGTGGCCTTTTCGAGCGCCTTGCCGAACGCGTAGTCGGCCGTCAGGAAGTACCACGTCTTGCCGCCCTGCTTCGTCACGGCCGAGCCCGTGCCGTTGGCGAGCGCCGTCGTGTCGTAGGCGTAGTGAACCGTGTACGGCGTGCATTGCTCGTTGGTCAGCGTATCGGCGCCGGCGCCGATGTTGATGTAGACCTTGTGCTTCTCGCCCGCGACGGTGTTCATCGACAACCCGGTCGCCGAGTTCGTGCCGCCGATCAGCATGTCGACGCCATCGCGGTCGAACCATTCGCGCGCACGCGACGCGGCGATGTCCGCCTTGTTCTGGTGATCCGCGTACAGCACCGTGATCGGCTTGCCGTTGACCTTGCCGCCGAAGTCGGCCACCGCCATGCGGATCGCCTCAAGACCGCCCTGCCCGTCGATATCGGCGTACAGGCCCGACATGTCGGTGATGAAGCCGATCTTCACGGCATCGTCGGCCGCTTGCGCGCCCCCGAACGTTAGCGCGGTGCCGGCGGCAACCGCGAAACAGAATGAGGCAAGCCGTGCGAGTGGGTTCTTTTTCATGCGTGTCTCCAGGTTGTTCGCTTGTGGTTATCAGAGGCAAGCGGACGCATGCGGAAGATTTCCGCGAGTACGCCCGCATGGGGGTCTATACACCGAGTAAATCGTGCAGCACCGGCATCTTGCCTTCGAGTTCGCGGGCCGCGAAATGCTCGACGATCGTACCGTGCTCCATCACATAGAAACGATCGGCGAGCGGCGCGGCAAAACGGAAGTTCTGTTCGACCATCACGACCGTGTAGCCACGCGCCTTCAGCGTGACGATCATGCGCGCGAGCGCCTGCACGATCACGGGTGCGAGCCCTTCCGAGATTTCGTCGAGCAGCAGCAGATTCGCACCGGTGCGCAGAATCCGCGCGACCGCGAGCATCTGCTGTTCGCCGCCCGAGAGCCGCGTGCCCTGGCTCATGCGCCGCTCGTACAGATTCGGGAACATCGCATAGATTTCCTCGAGCGACATCATGTGCGCCTTGTCGCCGACGGGCGGCGGCAACAGCAGATTTTCCTCGCACGACAGGCTCGAAAAAATGCCGCGCTCTTCGGGGCAGTAACCGATGCCGCAGTGCGCGATGCGATGCGTGGGCAGATCGATCGTTTCGCGTCCGCCGATCCGGATCGAACCCGTGCGGCGCCCCGTGAGGCCCATGATCGCGCGCAGCGTCGTGGTGCGGCCCGCGCCGTTGCGCCCGAGCAGCGTGACGACCTCGCCGCGGCCGACCGTCAGATCGACGCCGTGCAGAATGTGGGATTCCCCGTACCAGGTTTGCAGTCCCGCGATTTCCAGCGCGGCTGCGCCGTTTTTCGTTGTGCTCGCTTCGAGCCCTTCGCGCTCGACCGTCGTATTCATGCGTGGGCTCCGGCGAGCGCCGCGTCGGCGCTGCCCATGTAGGCTTGCATCACGAGCGGATTCTTCGACACTTCCGCGTAGCTGCCTTCGGCCAGCACCTCGCCCCGTTGCAGCACGGTGATCGTATCGGAGATGCCGGCGATCACGTTCATGTTGTGCTCGACCATCAGGATCGTGCGGCCGGCCGATACTTTCTTGATGAGCGCGGTCACGCGGTCCACGTCTTCGTGGCCCATGCCTTGGGTCGGCTCGTCGAGCAGCATCAATTCCGGTTCCATCGCGAGCGTGGTGGCGATTTCGAGCGCGCGCTTGCGGCCGTAGGCAAGTTCGACCGTCAGCACGTCGGCGAAATCGGTCAGACCGACCTGGGTCAGCAGGTCCATCGCGCGATCGTTCAGGCGCCGCAGCGTGCGCTCGCTCTTCCAGAAGTGAAATGCGGTGCCGAGCGAGCGCTGCAAACCGACGCGCACGTTCTGCAATGCCGTCAGATGCGGAAATACCGCGGAAATCTGGAACGAACGGATGATGCCGCGCCGCGCGATCTGCGCGGGACGTTCGCTGGTGATATCGACACCGTTGAAAACGATCTGACCCGCGGTGGGTTCGAGAAATTTGGTGAGCAGATTGAAGCAGGTGGTCTTGCCTGCTCCGTTGGGGCCGATCAGCGCATGGATCGAACCACGGCGCACGCGCAGGTTCACGCCGTTCACGGCAACAAAGCCTTTGAACTCACGGGTGAGGCCGCGCGTTTCGAGAATCGTATCGCCGAGAATCATGTTCCCTTCCATACGGAGTTAGGCGAAGCACTACGATCTTTTCGCGCGAAGCTCCGCGCGACGTTTTATGAACGACGGCACCCCCTTGCCGATCGTTGGCGTACTGCACCAATCCGGACGGTAATCCATGGCACGGCACGCAGCATGGCTATCATTGTCGCGCCAATGATGCAGCGCATTCATTGGGATTTGCACTTAGAACCCTTAACAAAATGAACAAAGGGGCTGGTAAGAAGCGCTCATGATGAAGCAGCCGGCTGAGGGTGGTAGCCGAGGTCGGCAAGCCGCTTGAGCAGGCGTTGGATGGTTTTTCCGGTGTCG
>NZ_JAAGPQ010000062.1:0-51721 GCF_017104985.1 Paraburkholderia sp. Ac-20342
AGCGGCAACGCATGCGGCAGCGCCTCGCCGTCGACCGTCCGTGCGGCGACCACGGCCGGCAGCCGCGCACCGAACGCCGCAGCCGCGTTGCCGGCGAGCGTGAACGGCGCGTCGGGCAGCACGAGCCGCTCGGGCGCATCGAGCGATGCCGTCTGCACGACGCGCCATTCGTGTTGCGCGTCATCCCACGCGTAGTCGGCCCAGTAAATTTCGTCCATGCGCGCGTCGAGCGCGGCGAGCACGCGCGTCACCGAAGGATCGCGCAGACGCGCGCTTTCGGCGCACGCGAGCAGGGTGCCGATCGGCACGACCGGCAGATTCAGGCCGAACGCGAGGCCTTGTGCGACGCCGGTCGCGGTACGCAGACCGGTGAACGAGCCGGGACCGGCACCGAACGCGATCGCGTCGCAGTCCGCGAGCGCGAGGCCGGCTTCGGCGAACAGCTCGCGGATCGCGGGAAGCAGCCGCGTGCTGGAGACCGCGCCGGTCCGTTCGTGGCGCACCCAGACGCGGGGTTCGGCAGTGGGCCGGCCAGTGGTATCGACGCTCGCGGACACGAGCACCGCCGAACAGAATTCGGTCGAAGTATCGAGGGCAAGGAGCACTGTTTGAGTCATGGACCGTATTGTAATCGGCGCCGTGCACGGGGATGGTGGTTTGCGGCCTCGCGGCGCACGCGGGCCGGGTGGTCGCGTGGCCGCCGCTGCTCGCTACCCGCCACCCGCCGCTTGGTGTCGCTTGGTGCCCCTTGCCCCGTTGCCCCTCGGTATCGCCCTCGCGCGCCTTGCTGCCGCTTGCCGCCCCCCGCCGCCGTTTGGAATAAGCCCTCGGCCCCGCGGCCGCACTCAATTGTTATGATTTTCGGCCGATCCCATCCACGCCCGCCCAGCGGGCCACACGACCATGACCGACATCGATACCCAGTTCGCCCAGGCCCAGCAAGACGTCAAGCAGTTGCCCGAGCGCCCCGGCAATCTCACGCTGCTGCGTCTTTATGCGCTCTTCAAGCAGGCCAGCGAAGGCGACGTGCACGGCGACAAGCCGGGCTTCACCGACATCGTCGGCAAATACAAGTACGACGCATGGGCCGCGCTCCAGGGCACCGCGCAGGACGCTGCGAAGCAGCAATACGTCGAGCTCGTCGAATCGCTGAAGAGCGGCGCGGCGGCCTGACACACCAGCGGCCTCAACGAGAGCCGCGAAATCGCCGCAACAAGGCCGCCCGACCGGGAAAAACGGCCTCGCGGCGATTCCCGAACCGCGAACGCCACGCCCGGCCGACTCACCCGCCCTACCCGTTCCGGCACACTTTTCCGATCAGACGATTCCGAATAGTGGCGCAGTGCAGCAAATACCTATATAATGCGGCCTGCACTTCATCGCTAGTGCTGCTTTCCCGAGCGGCTCTGGCGACGCAGCGCCTCGTAGCGTTTAGCTCCAATCCAGTTTAGAACCTGTCCCCTCCTGCCTGGCCCTCTACGGGCGTCAAGTCCAAGGCTGGCGGCACGCCATGTCGGCATGTCGCATCCGATACAGCTTCTAACGAAAAGCTCGCCTTCATTGCTGCGAGCTGCCCCCGTTTTTCGATTTGCTCGCTGCTTCTTTGCTCGCTGAATCCGACGACTTGGGTATGCCGATTGGCGTTGACGTTTTAACTCCCTGAATTTCCCAGGATCGTTTTCAAGGATTCACATGACTTCGAGCAATTCCTCCGCCAGCCCGTTGAACGCCATCGCCGACGAAGCACTCGGTCTCACCCCCGAGGCTCCCGTCGCGGCCGCTCCGGCTGACGCCAAACCGACCTTCGCGTCGCTCGGCCTGTCCGCGGAAGTCGTCTCCGCGCTGACCGCCGCCGGCTACGAGCACCCGACGCCGGTGCAGCAGCGCGCGGTGCCGGCCGGCATCGCCGGCCGCGATCTGCTGGTGTCGAGCCCGACCGGCTCGGGCAAGACCGCCGCCTTCATGCTGCCCGCCATCGAGCGTTTCGCGCAGCTGCAAAAGACCCAGGCGAACCAGCCGCGCGAACCGCGCCCGGCCGACGGTGGCCGCGGCCGCCGTCCGCAGCCGGTCGCGCGTCCGACCATGCTGGTGCTGACCCCGACCCGCGAACTCGCGATGCAGGTCACGACCGCCGCCGCCACCTACGGCAAGCACCTCAAGCGCCTGCGCACCGTCAGCATTCTCGGCGGCGTCGCCTACGGCCAGCAGCTGATGCTGCTCGCCAAGAACCCCGAAATTCTCGTCGCCACGCCGGGCCGTCTGATCGACCACCTCGAGCGCGGTCGCATCGATCTGTCGCAACTGCAGATCCTCGTGCTCGACGAAGCCGACCGCATGCTCGACATGGGCTTCATCGACGACATCGACACGATCGTCGCCGAAACGCCGGCCACGCGTCAGACCATGCTGTTCTCGGCCACGCTCGACGGCAAGATCGGCTCGCTGACCGGCCGTCTGCTGAAAGACCCGGAGCGCATCGAGATCGTCCAGCGCATGGAACAGCGCACCAACATCGCGCAAACCGTCCACTACGTCGACGACCGCGATCACAAGGACCGTCTGCTCGACCATCTGCTGCGCGCCGAAGGCCTCGACCAGGCCATCGTCTTCACGGCCACCAAGATGGACGCTGATCAGCTCGCGGGCCGTCTGGCCGACGCCGGTTTCGAATCGGCCGCGCTGCACGGCGACCTGCCGCAAGGCGCGCGTAACCGCACGATCCGCGCGCTGCGCGAGCGCCGCGTGCGCGTGCTGGTGGCGACCGACGTCGCCGCTCGCGGTATCGACATCCCCGGCATCACGCACGTGTTCAACTACGACCTGCCGAAGTTCGCCGAAGACTACGTGCACCGTATCGGCCGTACCGGCCGCGCGGGCCGCTCGGGCGTCGCGGTGAGCCTCGTGCATCATGCGGAACAGGGTGCGCTGAAGCGCATCGAGCGCTTCGTGCGCACGCCGCTGCCGGTCAACGTCGTCGAAGGCTTCGAGCCGCGCAAGGCGCCGCCTTCGGGCAACGGCCGTCCTGGCTTCGGCGGCCGCGGCCGTCCGGGCGGCAACGGCCGGCGCTTCGGCAACGGTTCGGGCAAGCCCGGCGGTTACGGCAACGGCGGCTCGCGCAACGGTAACGGCAATGGCAATAGCAACGGCAACAGCTGGGGCAACCGGTCGGCCGGCGGCGGTTCGCGTGACGGCTACAACAACGGCGGCTCGCGCGAAGGCTACGGCGGTTCGCGCGACGGCGGCTACAACGGCTCGCGTGACGGCTACGGCGCGCGTCGCAACGACGGTCCGCGTACGGCGCGCCGTGGCGGCTAAACAGGCGGGCTGAGCGTCGTTGATCGCGGCGCGGCGTGTTTCGAAAGAACCCGCCCGCGTTTGCCGTTCAGGACACGCAGCAGGACCCGGACAGCGCCCCGCTGTCCGTCGGTCCGGAAAAACCGGTGCTCAGGCACCGGTTTTTTTTCGTCTATCGCTCGCCACCGAAAATTTCACGATATGAAAAAATTTTTTGTGTCGTAAAAAATCATGTTGCAAGGCACAAGACGGCCTATTGCAATAGGGGAAATATCGTTTCTCAATACGAAATTACAAGTTCAATGCATTGATTTTATTGAAAAATAAATATTGGAAAAACGCTTTGTGGCGCCTGTTGCGCGACCTTCGATTTGCCTAGACTCTTATATAAGACTTCACGAACCAGAACGCCCAGCCGGGCCCGACGCTTCGAGAAGACAGAGTCACCCATCCCCCATAACAGGCCTAGAAGGAGCACATCATGACCATGACCCGCGAACAGCAAGTGCAGCAACTCAAGCAGCAATGGGAAACCGATCCGCGCTGGAAGGGCGTCAAGCGCACCTACTCGGCCGAAGACGTGGTGCGTCTGCGCGGCTCGGTGCAGGTCGAGCACACGCTCGCGAAGCGCGGCGCGGAAAAGCTGTGGGCCGCCGTGAACAACGAGCCGTTCGTCAACTCGCTCGGCGCGCTGACCGGCAACCAGGCGATGCAGCAGGTCAAGGCGGGCCTCAAAGCGATCTATCTGTCGGGCTGGCAGGTGGCGGGCGATGCGAACGTGGCCGGCGAAATGTACCCGGACCAGTCGCTGTATCCGGCCAACTCGGTGCCGCTCGTCGTGAAGCGCATCAACAACACGCTGACGCGCGCCGACCAGATCCAGTGGTCGGAAGGCAAGAACCCCGGCGATGAAGGCTACGTCGATTACTTCGCGCCGATCGTGGCCGACGCGGAAGCCGGCTTCGGCGGCGTGCTGAACGCGTTCGAACTGATGAAGGCGATGATCGAAGCGGGCGCCTCGGGCGTGCACTTCGAAGACCAGCTCGCTTCGGTCAAGAAGTGCGGCCACATGGGCGGCAAGGTGCTCGTGCCGACCCGAGAAGCCGTCGCCAAGCTGACCGCCGCGCGTCTCGCCGCCGACGTCTCGGGCACGCCGACCGTGCTGCTCGCCCGCACCGACGCGGAAGCCGCCGACCTCGTGACCTCGGACATCGACGACAACGACCGCCCGTTCCTGACCGGCGAGCGCACCGTCGAAGGCTTCTACCGCACGCGGCCGGGTCTCGAACAGGCGATCTCGCGCGGCCTCGCCTACGCGCCGTACGCCGACATGATCTGGTGCGAAACCGGCAAGCCGGACCTCGAGTTCGCGAAGAAATTCGCCGACGCGATCCACAAGGAGTACCCGGACCAGCTGCTGTCGTACAACTGCTCGCCGTCGTTCAACTGGAAGAAGAACCTCGACGATGCGACGATCGCGAAGTTCCAGCGCGAACTCGGCGCGATGGGCTACAAGTTCCAGTTCATCACGCTGGCCGGCTTCCACGCGCTGAACTACTCGATGTTCAACCTCGCGCACGGCTATGCCCGCAACCAGATGACCGCCTTCGTCGAAATGCAGCAGGCGGAATTCGCGGCGGCCGAAAAGGGCTTTACGGCCGTGAAGCACCAGCGCGAAGTCGGCACCGGCTACTTCGACGCGGTGACGCAGACGGTCGAGCGCGAAGCCTCGACGACCGCGCTGCACGGTTCGACCGAAAACGAGCAGTTCTTCGACAAGAAGGTGGCCTGAGGCTCACCCGCCGCGAAGTCGAAGTAGCGGACCACGCGGACCGGGCGGTGTCGCCGGTCCCATGCGTGGCCCGGGAATGATCCGGGAATGGCCCTGGAATCGCAGCAACGATCGGCAAACGGCAGGCGGCAGGCGGCAGGCGGCTCCGTCAGAGAGCCGTCGCCAGAGGGAGGGACCGCGACGCCGGGGGCCGACAGTCGAGCCGAAGCCGGCCCGCAACCGGCTCCCGGCGGCCGGGGCACAACAAGACAGAAAAATTCCGCAGGAAAAAATCTCGCAGCAGGGGGAAATCCGCACAGCGCATCGTGCGGCAACAAGAAGCGCGCCGGCCTTATCGCTGGCGCGCTTTTTTTTCGACGCCGGCACAACGTTCAACGCGATATTCAGCGATACACGATCACCGGAATCTTCGTGTGCGTGAGCACCCGTTGCGTTTCGCTGCCGATCAGCAGGCTGCCGAGCCCGCGCCGCCCGTGCGAGGCCATGAAGATCACGTCGCAGCCGCCCTGCTCGGCCGCCTCGATGATGCCGAGGTAAGGCGCCGGATGCACGCTCGTGCGGCTGTCGACGTGTACGCCGACCCGGTGCGCGGCCAGTTCCACCTCGCGCAGATGCACCTGCGCCTCGCGCTCGCTGCGCTGCAAAAACTCGCCCGGCGGCTCGACCGCGATGTCGGAGAACGGCGAGTACGGATATTGCGGCAGACATGCGTACGCGGTGATGCGCGCGCCGACGGCCTGCGCGAGATCGATCGCGCCCGCTATCGCCTTGCGTGACAGATCCGAACCATCGGTCGGAACCAGGATGTGCCTGAACATGATGCCCTCCGTCGCCGGCTGCGCGCAGCGCGGCGTCAGCGTTCAACGAAGCCCGCCGGGCAGGCTGTTCGAATGATTGTAGTGCGTGCCGATACGGGCGGAGACCGGCCAAGGGTCTGTCCCGATGCCGGGACCGGCGGGCGCTTGCGCGTCGGTCTCCGCGATTGGTCTCGGCAGTGGGTCTCGGCAGTGGGTCTCCGCTGTCCGTCCCCGCCTTCAGTCCCAGTAACCGGGCTCGCCGTACGTATGCTTGAGAAAGTCCAGAAACAGCCGCACCCGCAGCAGCAGATGGCGGCGCTGCGGAAACACTGCGTGGATGCCGATCGGCGGCGCGGCGAATTCGTCGAGCACGGTGACGAGCCGGCCGGCCGCGAGTTCGTCGCCGACCTCCCACCACGAGCGCCACGCGAGCCCATGGCCGGCGAGACACCATTCGTGCAGCACCGCGCCGTCCGAGCATTCCATTGTGCCGGACACCTTGATCGACACCACCTTGCCGTCCTGCTGGAACATCCAGCCGCGCTGCTGGTTCGCGCTCGCGCCGAACGCGAGGCAGTTGTGGCGTGCGAGATCGGCGAGGCTATGCGGTGCGCCGCGCCGGCTCAGATACGCGGGCGCGGCGACGCACACGCGCCGGTTTTCGGCGAGCTTCAGCGAGACCAGCGAGGAATCGGGCAATTCGCCGAGCCGCACCGCGCAGTCGAAGCCCTCGTTGACGAGATCGACGAGGCGGTCGGACAGATCGAGTGTGATCGACACGTCCGGATGCGCGACCGTGAACGCGGGCACGAGCGGCGCGACATGGCGGCGCCCGAAGCCGGCCGGCGCCGACAGCCGCAGATGGCCGCTCGCCTTCACACCGCCCGCCGACACGCTCGCCTCGGCGTTCTGCATGTCGTGAATGATGCGCTGACAGTCTTCGAGAAAAGCCGAGCCTTCGAAGGTCAGCGTGAGCTTGCGCGTCGTGCGCACGAGCAGCTTGACGCCGAGGCGCTCTTCGAGCGCATCGATGCGCCGACCGATGATCGCGGGCGCGACGCCCTCGGCGAGCGCCGCCGCGGACAGGCTGCCCTTGGCCGCGACGGTGACGAAAGTCTCGATCTGCTTGAAACGGTCCATGAACGGTGCGCGCCGCGAGCAGGAGCAAGGGGCGGAAATAGGGCGATGGGCGTCAGATTAGGTATATAAAAGTAAAAGATCAAGTGATCTTTAGCCTATTTTTTAGCACCTAAGGTCACCAATACAATCGATCCCGACCTCTGACAGGAGCGCACGGCAATGTCGGCCACAACGACACCTTTCCCGCGAGCAGTGATCTTCGACGCCTATGGCACGCTTTTCGACGTGCATTCGGTGATCGCCGCCGCCGAGCAGTTGTTCCCCAGCCACGGCAATGCGCTCTCGCAGTTGTGGCGCCAGAAGCAGATCGAATACACGCAACTGCGCACACTCGCCGCGCGCATCGACGCTCCCGGCGAACACTACCGCCCGTTCTGGGATATCACGCTCGACGCCCTGCGCTTCGCCGCGAAAAAACTGCAGCTCACGCTCGGGCGCGTGGCCGAAAAGCGTCTGATGGACGAATACGCGTGCCTGTCCGCCTTTCCCGATGCGGTGCCGGTGCTGCGCGCGTTGCGCGAGGCGGCGTCGAACCCGAACCCGAGTCTGAACCCAGATCAGAACCCAGCCCCAAGCTCCGCGAGCACCACAGCCGCGGCAACCACGCCTCATGTCGGGCTCGCGATCCTCTCGAACGGCAATCCGCAGATGCTCGACATCGCGGTCAAGAGCGCGGGCATGAGCGCGCTCTTCGATCACGTGCTGTCCGTCGACGCCGTGCGCGCCTACAAGCCCTCGCCCGCCGCCTATGCGCTCGGCCCGGCCGCGTTCGGCGTGGCCGCGCGCGAGATCGTGTTCGTCTCGTCGAACGGCTGGGACGTGGCCGGCGCGACGTGGTTCGGTTTCACGACGTTCTGGCTCAACCGGCAGAACGCGCCGCTCGAAGAACTCGGCGTCACGCCGCATGGCACGGGCAGCAGCATGAACGATCTGCTGGCGTTCCTGCGAGCGCCTGATTCGCCCTCGCCCCATATCGGCCAGCCTGAAAAACCGCGCGGCGGCGGCACCCGCAAGCGCGCCGGCCCGCGCGCCTGACGAGCGCCCGCGCGGCGATCCGGCCAGCGCCATCCACTCACTGCTTTTCAACCTCCGCCTTTCCGCAATCCGACTTTCTGCAATCTGACCGACCAAGGAGAAAACATGACGAATTCGCTGTCGCTGCCGCAAGGCATGGAAATCACCGGCGAGATCAAGCCCGGTTTCGAAGCGATCCTCACACGCGAAGCGCTGGAACTCGTCGCCGCGCTGCATCGCACGTTCGAGCCGAGCCGCCAGCAGTTGCTGCAGGCGCGCGTCGAACGCACGCGGCGGCTCGACGCGGGCGAGCGGCCCGACTTCCTCGCCGCCACGCAGAGCGTGCGCGACGGCGACTGGCAGATCGCGCCGCTGCCGCAAGACCTGCAATGCCGCCGCGTCGAGATCACGGGGCCGGTCGAGCGCAAGATGATCATCAACGCGCTGAACTCCGGCGCGGATTCCTACATGACCGACTTCGAGGATTCGAATGCGCCCAGCTGGGACAACCAGATCACCGGCCATATCAATCTGAAGGACGCGGTGCGCCGCACGATCTCGCTCGAACAGAACGGCAAGTCCTATAAGCTCAGCGAGCGGACCGCGACGCTGATCGTGCGTCCGCGCGGCTGGCATCTCGACGAGAAGCACGTGAAGGTCGACGGCAAGCGCGTGTCGGGCGGCATCTTCGATTTCGCGCTGTACATGGTCCACAACGCGAAGGAGCTGGTCGCGCGCGGCTCGGGTCCGTACTTCTATCTGCCGAAGATGGAGAGCCATCTCGAAGCGCGTCTGTGGAACGACCTCTTCGTCGCCGCGCAGGAAGCGGTCGGCGTGCCGCGCGGCACGATCCGCGCGACGGTGCTGATCGAGACGATCCTCGCCACGTTCGAAATGGACGAGATCCTGTACGAGCTGCGCGAACATAGCTCGGGCCTCAACGCGGGCCGCTGGGACTACATCTTCTCGGCGATCAAGAAGTTCAAGAGCGACCGCGACTTCTGTCTCGCCGACCGCTCGCAGATCACGATGACCTCGCCGTTCATGCGCGCCTACGCACTGCTGTTGCTGAAGACCTGCCATCGGCGCAACGCGCCGGCGATCGGCGGCATGAGCGCGCTGATTCCGATCAAGAACGATCCGGCCGCGAACGAAAAAGCAATGGGCGGCGTGCGCTCGGACAAGGCTCGCGATGCCGGCGACGGCTACGACGGCGGCTGGGTCGCGCATCCGGGCCTCGTGCCGGTCGCGATGGAAGAGTTCGTCAAGGTGCTCGGCGACCGGCCGAACCAGATCGGCAAGCAGCGCGACGACGTGCTCGTCAGCGCCGCCGATCTGCTCGACTTCCGCCCGGAAACGCCGATCACCGAGGCGGGTCTGCGCAACAACATCAACGTCGGCATTCACTACCTCGGTTCGTGGCTCGCGGGCAATGGCTGCGTGCCGATCCACAACCTCATGGAAGACGCGGCAACCGCCGAGATTTCGCGCTCGCAGGTGTGGCAGTGGATTCGCTCGCCGAAGGGCACGCTCGACGATGGCCGCAAGGTGACGGTCGAACTCGTGCGTGAGCTGTCGGCGCAGGAGCTCGACAAGGTGAAGCAGACGGTGGGCGGCGACACGCAGCCGTATGAGCGCGCGGCGCAGATTTTCGAGCAGATGTCGACGGCGGAGCAGTTCACCGACTTTCTGACGTTGCCGCTTTACGAGGAGATTTGAGGCTGCGGGTCGGGTGGCCGGGTTGATGTACGGTTCGATGCGCGGTTCGATGTACATCTGGCCCGGACGATCGCCCGATCTGTTACGACTCGATAGATAAAAGAATGGCGCGCCACGCGGTCAGCGGCGCGCCATTTTCCATGGTGCTTTGCACATCTCGTTTCGGGCCATGCTTTTTGCCGTGCGTCTTGCCATGTTTCGTGCCGTACTTCGCGCTCCGTCTCTCGCGTGCCGCCTTTGCGCGGACCCACCACGCGGACGCGATGGGCAGGACACGATGCGCAAACATCGCGCCCTTTCACCCACTCGGTCTTTCGCGCGCCCGGTCACCGCGTGCGGCGATACTCGACCCAATCGCCCGACCGGATCTCGGGCAGCCCCTTCACCGCGCCCGGCGTGACCGGATAGAAGCGGCAGTTCACGACGTTGCCGTCCACCTTCACCATGACCTCGCGGGCGAGGAAGCGGTCCTCGACGCCGGGATAGACGGCTTCGATTTCGTCGAGCACGGCAACGAGCGCATCGTCGATTTCGTAGACGTCGCCGCATACGTCGACGCCCGCCTCGTCGACCACGAGCCCCGGGTACAGGCCAAAGTCGAACAGATGGCCGCGCACGCTCGCGGTGCCGAGCAAGGTCGGCGCGGGGATGTCGTTACGCGCGGCGGCTTCGCTGATGTCGTTCGCTTCACCGGCACGCAGCGTGCCGTAGACAAAGACGGTCTGCATCGTCGTAGGGTCTCCTTGAGGTGAGGGGTCGGGCCGCGTTAGCCGCGCCTGTCGCGGGCTGTGTCGCGATCCGGTTGCGGCCCCGTGGTGATTTCAATGCAGTGATTGCAATCCTGCGGTTTCAATCCCGCGTTTTATCCCGTGGTTTATCCCGCGCTACGTTCGTCACGAACACGCCGGACAGTCGCGACATTATGCAACGCCAGAAAACGGGCAACCTCGGTCGCGAACCCCCGCGGCCGCGTCACGCTGCGACTTCCGCAGGCCGTTCATGCGCGCCCGCCTCGCTCTCGACCACGAGACCGCAACGCAAGGCAGCCGCCCTCTACAATGACCGCACTCGCAGTGATTCGCGGCGGCCGGCCCGCATGCCGGCCGTCTCCCGTCATCCGTACCGGGCTTCGCCATGACTTCGTCCGCCGACTCCGACCTGTTGAGCCGCATCCGCTTCGCCGACATTCCGCCCGAGTCCGCGCCGACCGAGACGCATCCGATCCGCGTGCGCTCGCGGCCGATGCCGGCCGGCTGGCGCATCCCGCGTCATACGCATGCCTGGGCGCAGGTCGCGTATGCATCGCGCGGCGTGCTGCGCGTCGCGACCACCGGCACCACGTGGATGGTGCCGCCCTCGCGCGCGATCTGGGTGCCGCCGCACGTGTCGCACGAGGTGTTCTCCGTCGAGGACGCGTTCCTGCGCACGCTCTACATCACCGAGAGCACGGTGCCGGCCGGACTCGACACGCCGCGCGTCGTCGAAGTGTCGAACCTGCTGCGCGAAGTGATTGCCGCGCTCGACATGCCGGGCCTGTCCGCCGCGCGCGAGCAGTTGCTCGGCGCGCTCGCGCTCGACGAACTGACGCGCTCCGAGCCGCTGCCGCTGTCCGTGCCGATGCCCAACGAAAAGCGCTTGCGCGCGCTCTGCGAGGCAGTGATCGCGGACCCGACGCATGGCGAGTCGCTCGAACAATGGGCGTCGAGCGTCGGCGCGAGCACGCGCACGATCGCGCGGCTGTTCCGTCAGGAACTCGGCGTGAGCTTTTCGCAATGGCGTCAGCAGGCGATTCTCGCGCGCGCGATTCCGCTGCTGAGCCAGGGACGGCCGCTCTCGCACGTAGCGCGCGAGTTGGGCTATCAGAGCCAGAGCGCCTTTTCCGCGATGTTCCGCCGTGCGTTCGGCGCGAGCCCGCGCGCGTTTATCGAACGAGGCGCCGAGCATCGCGTGGACAACGGCGAGGCCGGTGAACCGCCGGCGGACGAAGAGACGGCACAGGATCGCGCGAATCCGGCGGAGCCAGCCGGACGCTGAATCGCGACGCAACGGCCCATGCCCTGAATACGCGGCGCCGCATTGGAGACGGCGAGCCCGGCACCACGGCACCGGCGCCACGCGTGTGAGGATCGTCTGAGAAGTCGCCGCAGAACGTGTGAATAACGTATAAAGCGCGCGCCGTATGTCTCGCGCCGCGCTCAAACCCGCCGCGCCAGATGACGAATTGCGCCGAGCTGCGCGAGCCGCGGCCCGGCGAGCCGGTAGCCCTTGCGCTGATACAGCCGCGCCGCGGGATTATCGACGAACACGCGCAGTTGCAGCTCGTGCAGTCCACGCTCGCGCGCCCATTGATGCGAGATGTCGAGCAGATAGGTGCCGGCGCCGAGCCGCCGGTATCCCTCGGCAATCTGCACGTCGCGGATATGCAGCGAATCGCCTTCTTCCGTGATGCGCAGCACGCCCATCGGCACGCCATCCACTTCGAGAATGAAATTCTCCGACTCGCGCCAGCTGCCGAGAAACAGATCGCTGCGCCAAACCAGATGATGCCGGCGATAGTAGCCGCCCATGTTGTTGCGCGTCAGGGCCTCGGCAAACTCGAAATCATCCATGCTGGCGTGGCGCAGATGAAACGGTGACAAGGCTTCGGTGGGATCAAACATGACGGGACCGCGAGGATGAGTCGGATCAACGGTAAAACAGGCTGCGCCCGCTGGCAATGGCTGTTTGTCCCGAGCGGGTTGCGGCGCGGCGCAAGGCGCGGGCGAAAAGAATACGCGGAAGAAGGCGGAAATCGGAAAAAAACCGCTTGAGAATGCCGCTTTTTGCAAGCGGGCTTTGCCGGTCTGAAGATCCCGCTCCGGCCAGGCGTGCGGGGCTCGAACCGCTGTCAGCACGCGCGCCGGGACACATCGGCCGACGGCGGCGCCATGAACGGCCGCCCTTCCTCATTCGACGGCCCCGCCCCGATGACTCGCACGGGCGCGCGACGATGACGCGACTCGCCTCGAACGGCGCCACCACAGCCACAACCCACTCCCGCTCATGGCCGCGAGCGCGAGGCCGCCCAGCATCACGAGCGCTTCGAGCAGCGGACCGCCGAGCGCGCCGGTATGCAGCGGATAAACCACCGAGACAGCCCGCGCGCCGATATCGGCCTGATTCCAGCGCTGCGCAGCCAGTACCTTGCCCGTCACCGGATCGACCCAGAGCAGCGTGCGCCCGTTCGGATGCGGATCGTCAGGGAGATGCAGCCGGACATGTACGGGCCGATCCGCCTTCGCCGGCGTCTGGACGAGGTAGACGCGCCCATCCGGAAACACCGCGCGCGCCGCCGCCACGAGCGTATCGAGAGGCAGCGTGGCCTCGCGTCCGCGCGAGGCCACGGGCAATGCTGGCGCATGCAGCGGCGTGGCGCCGCTGATCGTGGTGACGAACTTGCGCAGCGGCTGCCAGCCCATATAAGCGCCGGTCGCAACCGATACGGCGATCACGACCCCGAGCGTGGCACCGGCGACCCGATGCAGATCGAAAAGGCTGCGAGTCAGTCCTTTGTGCAACTCGATGCGCCACCCCACTCTCCAGTCGCGCGGCCACCATAAGACGAGGCCGCTTGCCAGAAGCAGCAGATAACCGAGCGCGACGATCGCCAGGATCGACCGGCCCACATCATCCAGCATCAGCGAACTGTGCAGTTTGAACAGGAAGTTGACGACCCCTTCGCTCTCGCCACGCCGCCCCAGTTCGGCGCCGCTGAACGGATCGAGATAGAGCGTGCCTCGCCACGGGCCGCGCACGATAACCGACAGGCTGCCGTCCGCTTCGCGAGGCGGCAGAAACGAGAAGCTCGCCTTCTCGCCGAATCCGGCACGCAGCTTCGATCTGATCGTTTCGAGCGGGAGCGCCTCGCGATGGGCGTGGGTGTCGTGGGTGTAGGCCGGCACCCTGAACAGTTGCGGATGCAATTGTTCGTCGAGAGGCGGCGCGATCACGAGCAGCGCGCCGCTCAGGCCGATGAGCCCGAGTATCCAGCCGAGACTCAGCGCGAACCACCGGTGCGCGCTGAGCCAGAGGTTACGCAGCCGTCGCATGCCGGACTCGTATCGTAAGGAAAGCCAGGTTCATCGCTACGTCAATCAAGGAGTGTCCTGCCTATGAAGCGCCGCGTGTAGTGTCGGGTTGACGATCGATGAGCGGCGTCAGTCAGCAACGGCCATGGTTGCGTGTTGTCTTCGTCGCTCGAACGCGGCTCACGCTGAGCGTGTGAGTGGCGACGGAACGTTTCGCCCCAAGAAACGAGCGCATTATAAATACGAATGGTTACCATTTTCAATGGTAATTTCTCGTCCGTAAATCATGACCTATCTGCTGTTTAAGTTGAAAAAATACGGCAAATTTACGTATTTTACCTAGCCAGAACCACCCAACACCTCTCGAAATCATTACACAAACTTTTCAACTTGTGAAATAATGCAAATCATTCGCATTTGCATTTTCTTGAAAGTTGTGGCTCGCGCTCTTGCCTGAAGCGCTTCCAGCATGTCAGGCACTGCGGGTCCTTTCCGCGGTTGTCATCGTTTCCGGTTCTTCACATGATTCATTATTTAGTTAGCCATACTGAATTCCATCTCCACGACGTGAAACGCCGTCCATCGCGGACGCAAGCGGAAGCACGCCCCGTCATGCAGCGATAGCGCGATCGAAATGGACATCGCAGGGCGTAGCGGCTTGCGCCGGTATTCATCGCAGTCCTGGCCGCTTAGCCGCATCGCGCCAAACGCAGGACCGCTTTCCGCACCCGCGCATCCCTCTCTCCCTGTGCTGTTCCGGACCCAGGCGTCAACCGCGTTCGCGTCGTGGCGCCTCATCCGTATGCATGCTCGCCCGCCCCATTCGCTGGACTGCCGATGAACGGCCGCTGACTCCGCGGCGGACTTTGCGCCTGTCTGCACACCCGATCTCTCACCACCGACGTCCCACTTCCTCAGGAAAAGAAGAATGATTCGCTACAAGCGCCTTACCGTGGCCATGGCTTTGTTGCCGTTCGGCATGCCCGCCTATGCCGCCGACGCCGACGCGCCCGAGCCGGCGAAGGAGAACGTGCTGGAATCCATCAAGATCACCGGCAACTGGCTAGGCAGCCCGACCGAGCAGAAGCTGCTGGAACATCCGGGGGCTCGCACCATCGTCGAGCGCAAGGAGTTCGAAGAGCGCGGCGCCATGAACGTGCGCGATGCCCTGCGTGGAATTCCCGGTGTGCAGGTTCAGGATAGCAATGGCACGGGCGGCAGCGATATTTCGCTGAACGTCGGCGTGCGCGGCTTGACCGCGCGCCTCTCGCCGCGCTCCACGATTCTGATGGACGGCATTCCGCTCGCCTACGCGCCTTATGGCCAGCCGCAGCTGTCGCTGGCGCCGCTGTCGCTCGGCAACCTGGAGATGGTCGACGTGGTACGCGGTGCCGGTTCGGTTCGCTATGGTCCGCAGAACGTGGGCGGCATCATCAACTTCGTGACCAGGCCGATTCCCGAGCAATTCACCGCAAACGCAGCGGTCGGCACGGAGATTTATAGCCACGGCGGCGACGTGAAGACGATGCCCAGCGCGTTTATCGGCGGCACCAACGCCAAGGGCCTCGGCGGTGCGATTCTCTACTCCGGCACGCATGGCAACGGGTATCGCGAGAGTAACGACCGCATCGATATCGACGATGTGATCCTGAAGGGCGCCTATAAATTCACGGTCAACGACGATATCGCCGTCTCGCTGCACCATTTCGAAGGACAGGGACGCATGCCCGGCGGCCTCACCACGCAGCAGTACGCCGACGATCCGTTCCAGTCCACTCGCCCCTACGACGACTATACCGGCCGGCGCACCGACGGTTCGATCAAGTACACACACAAGGATGCGCTCAACAGTTTCGAACTCCTTGCTTATTACACGGACTCGTTCCGTGGCAGCCATATCGAACAGGAAGGCAGCGGGGCCACGGCCGGGCTTCGCCGCCTGACTTCCGCGCCGCGCGGCTACCATACTCTCGCGATCGAGCCACGCTATTCACGGCTCATCGACATGGGCAGCATCGTGCAGGAAATCAGCGTCGGCTACCGGTTCCTGAACGAAGCCAGTTCGGAGACGGCCGCCCGTACCGCGTATTACGATCCGAATAGCGGAATCGATGCGCGCACGCTGGCGTCACAGGCCTATCAAACGAGCCAGGGCGGCACGACCGCCAACGCGTTCTATATCGACGACCGTATCGACATCGGGCGCTGGACCATCACGCCGGGGGTGCGCTATGAAATCATCCGCACCTTCAACAACGTGACGAACCTGAGCAACGGCGCCGTGACGAGCGCGCTGTATCCGAAGATCGATTCGCACGTGGCGCTGCCGATGCTGTCGGTGCTGTATCGCGTGCAGGACAACTGGTCGCTGTTCGCCAATGTCGGGCAGTCATTCGGACCCGAGCAGTATTCGCAGCTCGCCTCGACGACGCAAGGGCTTCATCCCGAGAAGGCCACGACCTATGAACTCGGCACGCGCTTTAACGGGCCCACGTGGGGCGGCGAGCTGACGCTGTTCAATATCGACTTCGATCAGGAACTGCAATTGAGCCGCTCGATCGTCGGCGACGGGATATGGACGGACCTCGGCGCGACGCGTCATCGCGGCGTCGAGTCCGCCGTGCACTACGACATCG
This sequence comes from Paraburkholderia sp. Ac-20342, assembly GCF_017104985.1. Taxonomy (NCBI): domain Bacteria; kingdom Pseudomonadati; phylum Pseudomonadota; class Betaproteobacteria; order Burkholderiales; family Burkholderiaceae; genus Paraburkholderia; species Paraburkholderia sp. Ac-20342. The sequence goes on from NZ_JAAGPQ010000062.1 coordinate 16,460, forward strand.
GGAGCCTCGTACCGGCACTGAACGGGCTGTCGGTCTACGCGACCTATACGTACACGCAGGCGATTGCGAAGGCAGGTGTATTTGCCGGACGCGACCTGCCGCTCTACTCCCGGCAGGTCGCAACGCTCGGCGCGACCTACCGGCGCAATCAGTGGACCTTCAATGCCGACCTCTTCGCCCAGACGAAGCAGCATTCGCCGGGCGACCCCAACGCCGGCGCGACGTACGTCACGCAGGAAGATCCGACGGGACGCCTTGGCGACATCCCCGGCTATGCGACGGTGAACCTGCGCGCGGCCTACCATTTCGGCAAGGAACTCAACAACCTCGACGTGGCGGTGGGCGTCAAGAACCTGCTGGATCGCCGCTACTTCACGCGCTCGACCGATAACAACGGCGGGAAGTACGTGGGGCAGCCGCTCACGGTCTATATGCAGGCGTCGCTTTCGTACTGACCTTGAACGTGATGCCTGAAGATGCCGGCGCGACCCGTCGCGCCGGCATCGCGGTGCGCGACATCCTCGCGCTATGTCAGCGATCGCCTACGGTGTGGACAACAAACTTTGCGACAGATAGTCGAGCAATGCCGCAACACGCGCGGAGCGGATAACCTGCGACGGCGTGACCAGACTCAGATAGACCTGCGCTATTTTCCATTCAGGCAGCAGTTCGACCAGCTCGCCATGCCGCAAGGCATCCGCCACGACGAACTCCGGCTGTAGCGCTATCCCCATGCCGGCCAGTAGCGCCGGGATCAACGACTCGGCATTGTTGGTCCGCATCCGGCCGTCGATCGTCACACTGCATTCCTCACCGGATGCATGCTGGAAACGCCAGGACAGAGACGTCGAATGACTCGCGTAGCACAGACACGCATGCGCGCCGATTTCCCGCGGGTGGTCGATCGGCCCGTGTTGCGCAAGATATGCCGGACTGGCGACGAGTATGCGTCGCATGAGGTACAGATTGCGGGCGCGCATGGACGCGTCTTCCGGCTCGGCAATCCGGATCGCCACATCGAAACCGCCCCCGACTATATCGACGACGGCGTCGTCGAACGATACTTCGATCTTCACCTCAGGATAGCGCGCGAGAAACCCCGGTATCAGGGGCGCCACATACTTGAGGCCGAACGACATCGGCGCCGAGATGCGTAGCAGCCCCTTGGGCGCCCGCGCATGCGCCGACGTTTCCGCTTCGATCGACTCGAACTCCCGGACGATGTGTTTGGCGCGCTCCATCACGCTGAGGCCCGTCGGCGTGAGAGAGATTCGACGCGAGGTTCGATAGAGCAGCGTCGCGCCGAGTCGCTTCTCCAGCCTGATGACCGCCTTTGAAACCGTGGGTTGAGACATGCCGAGCGTTTCGGCCGCTTTCGCAAAAGAGCCTGTTGAGGCTACGCGCGCGAAAATCGCCCACGCTTCTAGATCGGGAAGACTTTGCATGCAATTGTTCTGAGGGTGGATTCCACTTGTTCTATTGGCCCGCCCTGGCAATCGGGTACAGAAGGCACTGCATACTGCCAACAGATGAAAAACGCTTCCAGGTGAAATGTTATCGGACCCGAAGCCAACTACAAATAGAACAAATGGAATAGAAGACATTCCATATCTGTCGCGAGGTGAAGGCTTTCGCGCCCGCAACCCTGGCGCGCCACACCCATTCGCAGCACCCCGCCCCGGCGCCTGAAAGTCGGCATGCAATCGCGCGGTATCGCGATACCATATCGGCTTACGTGATTTTCCCGACATGGCTTTCCCGACATCTTCCCGAAAGAACAGAACGGTATCCGCTCTCTTTTTCCATGCCAACACTCCCTGACCTCGAAGCGTGGGCCATCTTCGCGCGCGTCCTCGAAACCGGCTCGTTCGCGAAGGCGGCGGACTCGCTGGGCATTTCTCAACCGACCGTGTCGAAAGCCATTTCCCGCCTCGAACACAGGCTCGGCACGGCGCTCCTCTACCGCAATTCGCGCCAGCTTTCGCTCACACCGACCGGCGAGGTAGCCAAGGCACGCGCCATTCGCATCCTGAGCGAAGGGGAAGCCGTGGAAGCCGAGACATCGGCTCAGGTGATTCAGCCGCGCGGCATGGTTCGTATCACCGCACCGATGTCATTCGGAATCCGTTACTTCGCGCCGTTGATTCCCGCGTTCCTCGAACGCTATCCAGAAGTGGAAATCGATCTCGTCCTCACGGATCAGATCGTCGATGTGGTGGCCGGCGGTTTCGACATGGCGATCCGCATTGCGGAGCTTCCCGATTCGTCGCTGCGCTCGCGCCGGCTTTGCGTCGTGAATCGACCGCTCGTGGCAACGCCCGCGTATCTGGAACGTCACGGGCGCCCCGCTCACCCGCGAGACCTCGCCCACCACGCCTGTCTGATCTATACGAATCTGCCGACCCCCGAGCTATGGCAATTCCAGCATGTCGTGTCCGGTGAAAAATGCGCGGTGCCGGTGAAGGGCCGCATTCGCAGCAACAACGCGGATGTGATCGGCCCGGCGCTTCTGGCGGCACAAGGCCTCGCGCTCCAGCCCGAATTCATCGTCTGGGACGCGCTCACGCGAGGAGAACTGATCGATGTGTTTCCGGACTGGCGAATCAGCCAGATCAACGTGAACCTCGTGACGCCGCCCAACATCCTGCGCCCGGCGCGCGTTACCGCCTTGCTGGACTATCTGGCGGAATGCCTGGCTTCGGCGCCGTGGGCCACCGTCGTTCCCTGAGTTGTCCTTCGAGTTATCCCCTGCGCTGCGCGGCCTACCACTGGTACTTGAGTTCGACGCCGGCGTAGTCCGCGTTGTGTCCGCCCGCGTGGCGAATCGAGTTGCCCACCTGGAAATGCACGGCTTCGATCGATCCGGTCAGGTTTGAGACGATCGTCCAGTCCGCTCGCAACTGGAGGTACATCCCGGTCCACAAGCTGCCTCTGCCCGCCGTGCCCGGCACGGCCTGATTGGCCTGCTGATACACGGCGTCGCCGGTCGTCTCGCGCCACTGGAAACCCAATGCGCCGAGTAGCGCGAGACTCGCCGTGGGTTTGAGCGTGATAGACGGTTTGACGTGAATGAGGTTCGCGTAGCCCGTATAGCCGGCCAACGTGAAGTAATAGCCGTTCGGAAACAGCGCATTGAAGGTTTCAATCCGGCCATCGCGTGGATGCCGGTCGCCCGAGGCGGCATCGAGTTGCAGTGCAACGCGCGGCGACCACGGCATATCGAGCGTGTAGCCGGCAATCGAGCCGATCGCCCATGCAAGAATCGTGTTGCTGCCGACCGTTCCAGTCTGCAGCATGCCTTCGACGTCCCAATCAAAGTGCTCATGCGTGCCGGAATAGCGCAGATCCCAGACATCGCGGCGCTCGACACCGCTCGCGTCGAGGAACTGCGCGTTACTACGGTCATAGCGCGACCACTAGCCGGAAAGATCGCCCGGCCCCACCGATTGCCGCTCGACACGCACGCCGCTGAAGGTGAGATGGCGATTCGACACATCGTCGAATACCGTAGCGTCGCGGTTCTGCACGGGCTGCGTCGCATAGGCAATGAAACGCCACTTCTGGTATTCGTAATCGGCCCAGAGTGCATCGAACGACTGACGCACATTGGGACCGTCACGCACGGAAATGAAACGCTGCAGGTCGAACGCCATCTGTTGACGCCCGACGCGAAGCTTGAGCGTACCGCCGCCGACCACGCTGGTGTAGGTCACGAAGGCCTGTTCGAGATCGAGCGGATTCTGGTCCACGGGCGTCACCACGTTCTTGCCGAATGCACGTGCGTCTTCGAGTTGCACGAAGAACTGCCAGTGTTCGGCGAGACGTGCATCGGCCTGGACCTCGATACGCTGGATCAGATACGTGTCCGCCTGCGCGGAGCCGATGCCGAACAGGGGTGCGTTATTGCTTTCGACACGCTCGCGCAGATTCGCGCCGAGCGTCAGCCACGACACAGGATCTCCGCCGAGCGGGACGTACTTGAGCGTATCGAGCGGTTCGCGCGGAACACAGGGATTAGCGAGTACCGACCAATCTTCCTGCCAGCGGTTGAACATCACGACCGGCCGTTTGACATCGCACGCGGCAGCCGATGTGTCGGCGCTGACCGCGGTACTGACCTCGGCATCCGCGTATGCCGCGTCCGCGGCAACCAGCAGTAGTCCTGATATCACCGCGATACAGATAGCCGTTTCGCGGCAACGCCTGCGCATCGTCGCCGGCTCGACGCTTGGCTCGACGCTTGGCGCAACGATTGGCGCGACGATTGCGGCCACGCGCTTATCGTTGCGTAGCCGTGCACGCCACGGCCAGAATCCGCGCCGCCGCACCCTCTCGCCCTCCCTCATGCGCGACCCGGCGTGGCCACGCGCTCGTGCTCTCCGGTCGTCAACGACAATCCCACGAGCGCGCAGGCGGGTACGAGCAGTGCCCAGAATCCCGCGTAGCGCAGTCCCATCGCCCCGGCCAGCGCGCCTGCCGCGAACGCGACGATCGCCAGCATCGTCTTCGCGAATCGCGCTCGCACCGCCGCGTGCATGGCCTCGTCCGCGCTTGCGGATAGCATGTCGAGGGCATCGAGGATCGCCTGGGTGACGTTGCCCGTCATCACGGTATGGGGCACACCGGGGCGTTGAATCAGCCGCGAATGCGCATTCTGCACGCCCATCGCGAGCGCGCCGATCACGCCCGTTGCGATGACCGGCAAGCTGTCGGACTGGGTAATCGGCGCCACCGACACGCCCGCGAGGCAAAAGCCGAACATGAGCACGGCCTGTACCGCATGAAGCACGCGCGCGCCCTGTCGGGCATGCCGCGCGGGAAGCGCTCGCACCAGCAGGCTGCTCAGCACGACACCGCAGACAAACGCGGGGAACACGGCCAGTTTGAGCAGAACGCCTGTGCCGAAGCCGGCGAGCGCGGCACCGATCAATACGAAATTGCCCGTCACGTGCGCCGTGAACAACCCGAAGAGCGCGGCGAAACCTAGCGTATCGACGAACCCGGCAATGGCGGCAAGGATCGTGTCCTCGTATTTCATTTCGACGCAACGGCGTGGATTTCGGCGATGTAGCCGCCGGGGAACTGCACGATCGCGGCATCGCGCCCGTCCGAAGTGAACGGCGGCACGAGTACGGTCGCGCCGGCAGCCTTCGCCTTCCCCACCGTCTCGTCGAGATTCGATACGTCGTACCCCGTCGTTTCCCGCCCGAACGGATAGGGCAGATGACCATCCGTCACGAGCACGGTCATCTTGCCGAAGCCGGACTCGATCCGGATACGACGGTAGGTATCGTTGGGCCGGCCGATTTCGACGCCCGGCGCCCTGGGCTCATCGGACACCACCTTGCCGTGCGAAAATTTCACGAAATCGTGCACCAGCTTGTGCACGCTGTGCGGAGAAACGTAGACACGGTTCTCGGGCACGGTCTGCAACGCCGCGTAGTGAGGTGCCTGGGTATGCCAATAGATCTGCATGTTCACGCCATCCGCCCACGACAGGATCGCGTCGCGGCCGATCGGATCGGGGAACGTATCGACGATCACATCCGCGCCATGCGCGCGCGCCGCCTTCACGGCCGCATCCATGTCGGTCACGAGATAACCGGTACGCTCCGCGCCGAAAGGAGACGGGATGGGTGTCTTGAAGCCGAATACGGAAATCGTGCCCACCGGGGTGAACACGAGCTGCGACATGGTCTGACTGGGCGTTGGCGTGACCTGAAAAACGCCCTGCTGCGACTTGCTGCCGCCGAACGTCGCCACGAAGCTGTCGGTGAAGCGGTCGAAATCTTCCGGCGCGACGTAGACGTGCGTCGTGTCGTACTGCGGCGCCACGGCGACGGACGGAGTCTCGGCCTCCATCGCCGGTGGCTTCGCGAACGACACCGACGCGGCAGCGAGTCCGCACACGAGCATCATGCCAAGCAACGTCGAGCGAAGGGTTTTCATAACGGAATGTCCTTGTTGTCGTGTCGAGATGTTCGATCGGTCAGGTGTCCTTTACAGCGGCGCTTGCGGAACCGCCGGACATGACCACGAGCACGCAGGCAGCAATCAGGCCAAAATGCTCGAAAAAACTGTTGAGCGCCGTGAAGCGCGCAGCGCCCGTTTGATTCCAGAAGTCGTTCGCAACCAGCATCGCCACGGCCGTCAACATGCCGAGGCCGCCCGCGCCGAGCCACGTATATCGGCGAAATATCACGCACAACGAACCGGCGATTTCCACGACGACCGCCAGTGCCGCGTACAGTGCAGGCGGATGCAGGCCGAAATGCGCCTGCTCCGCGATTGCGCTGTCGAAGTGCAGCGCCTTGTCGACGCCACCAATCAGCCACGCCGACACGAGCGCCATCCGCACGAGCAATCCGATCCACGGCGGTTCAAGAAGCGCGCGGACCCAGGCGGGGTTGCCGCGCCCGCTCGTTGCCGCCATATCAGACCGCCCAGCAGGAACAGCCGAACGCCCCCCAGAAGCCCTTCGCGTCCGAAGTCGGCAAGGCGCTGCTCCATGCGCGCGCATGCGCATGGCCGTGCACCCCGCAGGCACTCGCGCAGCCGCACAGCGCCGCCGCGGCGGCACGTTGCAACGGCGCGCCGCCGCGTGACGCGGCGCCCCAGCCGCCATAACCACCATACTGGCGAACCGGCGACCAGTCGGGCATCGCCGGCGGAATCGGCGCATCGTACGAAGCGAACGGCCCCGCCCCCCAGACTATCCTGCCGCCCACGACCGTCAGCAAGGCGGTGGTGTCGGCGATATCGTCCTCGGCGCACGAAAAGAAGTCGCGGTCCGGCACCATCAGATCGGCAAGCTGTCCGGGCGCGATGCAACCTTTTCTGCCCTCTTCGTTCGAGAACCACGTCACGTACTCCGTCCACATGCGCAACGCCGTTTCGCGATCAGGCAAATTGCGCCGGGGATACATGCGCAGGCCGGCGATCGTCTTGCCGCTGACCAGCCATGCGAGCGAGACCCACGGGTTGTACGACGCCACACGCGTCGCGTCGGTGCCGGCCGACACCTTGATGCCGTTCTCCAGCATCTTCGCGATGGGCGGCGTGGCCTCCGCCGCCTGCGCACCGTAGCGCTCGACAAAATACTCGCCCTGATAGGCCATCCGGTGCTGCACCGCGATGCCGCCGCCCAACGCGGCGATGCGCTCCATCGAACGTTCGGAGACGGTTTCCGCATGATCGAAGAACCAGTGGATGCCGTCGAGCGGAATGTCTCTCGCGACCTTTTCGAACACGTCGAGCGCACGGCCAATGGTTTCGTCATAGGTGGCATGCAGCCGCCACGGCCAGCGATTCTGCGCAAGCACGCGCACCACGCCTTCGAGTTCGTCCTCCATCCCGGCCGGCAATTCCGGACGCGCGACGCGGAAGTCCTCGAAGTCGGCCGCCGAAAACACCAGCATCTCGCCCGCGCCGTTGTGGCGAAAATAATCCGTGCCGTCGTGATACCGGCCTGCGCGGGTCCAGTTCACGAAGTCCTCCTTCTCGGCCTTCGGCTTCTGGGTAAACAGGTTGTACGCGACACGCACGGTCATTTCGCCTGCATCGTGCAGTTTGCGAATAACTTCGTAATCCTCCGGATAATTCTGCGAACCGCCTCCCGCGTCGATCGCACCGGTCACGCCAAGGCGATTGAGCTCGCGCATGAAATGGCGCGTCGAATTGTATTGATACTCGGGCGGCAGCCTAGGCCCTTTCGCAAGCGTCGCATAGAGAATCGCGGCGTTCGGATTGGCCAGCAGCAAGCCGCTGGGATGGCCCATGTCGTCGCGCTGAATCGTGCCGCCGGGAGGCTCCGGCGTATCCTTCGTATAACCTACCACGCGCAGCGCGGCGGCATTGAGCAGTGCACGGTCGTATAGATGCAGGATGAACACGGGCGTATCGGGCGCCGCCTCGTTGAGCTCCGCAATCGTCGGCAAGCGCTTCTCCTCGAACTGATGCTCGGTAAAACCGCCGACCACCCGCACCCATTGCGGCGCGGGCGTGATCGCGACCTGCCGCCTGAGCATCTCCATCGCGACGGCGAGCGAGCGCACGCCATCCCAGCGCAGTTCCATGTTGTAGTTCAGGCCGCCGCGAATCAGATGCAGATGATTGTCGATCAGACCCGGCAACACGGACCGCCCGGCGAGATCGATAACCTGCGTCGCGTGGCCCGCGAGCGGCATCACGTCCGCATCGCTGCCGACCGCGACGAAGCGGCCATCTGCAATCGCCACCGCGCTCGCGCTTGGGTTCGAGCGATCGAGCGTGGTGATGCGTCCGTTATGCAGAATCAGATCAGGTTGGCTGCCAGTTGTGCTCATGTGCGTATCCTCGCTTCGCTCACTCCGACTAAAGGCCCAGCAACGGCTTGAGAACCGGGACAGCGTGCGCGCCGATCAACATGCCGAGCAGGCCGACGAGCGCAACCAGTGGCGGCGCGGGCGAGCGAACCTTGATTGCGCTATAGATCACGCCGATCAACACGCCCGCACCCAGTGACACCAGATACGGTTCCATGCGATCACTTCGCCGGCACGGCGGGCAGCGCCTCGTGGGTGGACGCCGTGCGCTGCGGTGCCTTGTGGACCATCGTGTAGGCATAGTCGATGCCCATGCCATAGGAGCCCGAATGCTCCTTTGCGATCTTCATGACGGCGTCGTAGGTTTCACGGCGCGCCCAGTCCCGCTGCCATTCGAGCATGACCTGCTGCCAGGTGACCGGGACGACGCCCGCCTGAATCATGCGCTGCATCGCGTAGTCATGCGCTTCCTTCGAGGTTCCCCCCGAGGCATCGGCCACCATGTAGATTTCGTAGCCGCCCTCGAGCATCGCGCACAAGGCGAACGTGTTGTTGCAAACCTCCGTCCACAGGCCCGACACGATCACCTTCTTGCGGCCGTTGGCGGCCAGCGCGTCGCGGACCTTCTGATCGTCCCACGAGTTCATCGACGTGCGCTCGAGCAGCTTCTGGCCTGGAAATACGTCGAGTACTTCGGGATACGTGAATCCCGAGAAGCTCTCCGACTCGACTGTCGTGATCGTGGTCGGAATGCCGAACACCCTGGCCGCCTTCGCCAGGGCGACGACGTTGTTCTTCAACGTCTGCCGGTCGATAGACTGCACGCCGAAGGCCATCTGCGGTTGCTGGTCGATAATGATGAGCTGGCTGTTCTGCGGAGTGAGTACTTCAAGCTTCGGATTACTCATGACGTGTTTGTCCTCTGATCCGGAGATAAAAGAAGACCGCCTCTCCGTAACGATAGAGAGGAGCCGAAGAGGTGATGCGCCGGGAAATTCCGTCATCCAGCCCCAATCATTTAACACGCAAATCCGGCAAAAGAACATCGAACAAATGGAATCGAAACTATTCCAGAAATTGCGTATTAAATCGTCGTGCTGACTCTTTTCTTATTCGCGCAAAGCCGATACGCTTTAAAAAAAATCGCGGCGTAACAGTGTCCACACACTAGGTGCCCACACGCCAGTGGACGCCGCCACTCGGGCGTCAATGAGATTCGTGTCATGAAACCGTATGCATTCTCGCTGCTCGCCGGCATGCTCGCCGGTTTCGTCTACTACGCGATTGGCGTGCAGTCGCCGGCTCCGCCCGCCATTGCGCTAATCGGCCTGCTCGGCATGCTGGCCGGCGAACAGATCCTGCCAGTCTCACGCCGCATGCGTGCGGGTCTCAAGCTGAAAGCGGCGTGGGGCGAAGCGAAATGCAATCAACACATGTTCGGTACCCTGCCCGGTGCTCACGTGCCAGATGCGATCGCAAAAGATCGGCCGCCATCGTGATACGCCGTCATGTGCCGGCCGCGGCGAGTCGATATCTGGACGCGCTTTACATCACCGCAAGCAACTCATCCCCCCACGGAAAAAACGAGGCGACTCCTGCCTGCATCGGGGCGGCAGGCATGGGCCTCGCCTCAGGCAGATCGCGTGCGTTTGCGCGTCTTCACCAGTCTTTCCACCGCGCTCCCGGTCACGTCCTTGAATAACTCAACGTTGCCATAGGCCCGCGCGGCAAGCATCGCACCGTAGACCAGCGAGACGAGCATGGCCGCCTCGGTTTGAAACGACGAGCCCAATTTGATGAGATCGCTTTTCACGCCCGACTCGAGCACCTGTTCGAGCCACACAGTCAGATTATCGAAGAACGCTGTCACCACTTGCGCCACCTCTTCAGGCAACGATGGACGTTCGGCGCCAAGCATGCCCGCTACGCAGAACGGAGCCGTGTCGTCCGCAATGCAGCGCTCCCAATGACCGATATAGGCACGCAACTGCGCCATGGCATCGGCGCCGCTTTCCTGAAGTAGCGCCACGTCGGCGTCGAACGCTTCTTGCCATTCGTTCAGCACGGCGATCACGAGGTCCGTTTTTACGGGGAAGTGATGGTGAATGCTCGCCTTGCGAATGCCGATCGCTTCCGCGATGTCGGCATAGCTAAACCCGTTGTAGCCGCGACGCATGATGAGTTGCCGTGCCGCTGCCATGATCCTGTTTGCCGTCAGGTCGCCTGTTACTGTCATTTTGCCTACCATCTAGTCGGTTTGTTGTCAGGAAGTTTACGCGGAGAGAAACGCAATTTCCAGTTGCAAAAATTTTCTTGCATCCATTCCATCCTACTAGTAGGATGGTTACATCGAACAGGCAAAACCCTGTCGATTTCTCCGTTACCTCATCCTCTGGAGCATGAAAATGAAGATTGCCTCATACGTCACCCGCATCGCCGCCGCCGTTGCCCTTTCCGCCGCCGCTCTTGGCTCGCAGGCCGCCACGGCTGCGCCGATCAGAAACGTCGTCCTCGTCCACGGGTATTTCGCCGATGGCTCGGGCTGGCAAGCCGTGTCGAAAATCCTCACGCATGACGGCTACAAGGTTTCCGTCGTGCAGGAACCGGAAACCTCGTTCGACGACGACGTGAAGGCAACCACCCGCGTCATCGATGCGCAGGACGGCCCGAGCATCCTCGTCGGCCACAGCTACGGCGGCGCGGTGGTGACCGAAGCCGGCAACGACGACAAGGTCGCGGGGCTCGTCTACGTGGCCGCGTTCCAGCCGGACACCGGAGAAAGCCCCCTCGAACTGACCAAAAAGATGCCGCCCGCGACCAAGGCCATCAAGGCGACCGCCGACGGCCATCTGTACATCGATCCGGCCAACTTCCACCAGGATTTCGCCGCCGATCTCCCCGCCGCCGAAGCCGGTTTCATGGCTATCTCGCAGGTGACGCCCGCGGCACAATCGTTCGGTGTGCCAATCACACATGCCGCATGGAGAACGAAGCCAAGCTGGGCCGTCGTGGCGACCGCCGATCGCGCGATCAACCCTGATCTGGAACGCTTCATGACCCAGCGCGCAGGCAGCAAGACCATTGAGATCAACTCGAGCCACGTGGCCTACATGTCGCACCCGACCGAGGTCGCGAAGTTGATCGAGCAAGCCGCGGCGCAGGCCGGCAAAGAATGATGAAACGTCGCATGCCGCCTTCAGCCACGGCATTGAGCGAGGCGGCCTATCACAGTGTCGACATCGACCTGGTGAGCGAGATTGTTCTTTGGCTTGTGCGAGAGGCGGTTACGAAAGAACCGTGGGAGGCGATTGCGTTGGTCCGGTCGTAGGCAATGCGGGCCGATGTCGCTTGCCGCGATCGAATAAGTTGCCATGGCCGGCAGCAATGCAGCAGCCTAGCCTAGCCGATACGGACAATGCGCTTACGAGACGCAATGCGAAAGACAGATTGCGCGCGAGAAACTCAGGACCCAACCATCACACGATGCCCACAAACGACAAAAGGGTTACGCCGATTTCGACGTAACCCTTTGACTTTTTCTGGCGGAGCGGACGGGACTCGAACCCGCGACCCCCGGCGTGACAGGCCGGTATTCTAACCGACTGAACTACCGCTCCAGTCTTTACACCCTAGCTTGCGAGCGTCGGTTAATTCTCTGCAAGCTGCGCCGCTTTACTACTACTCGAATACTAAAGCGACGCTGATGTCTGGCGTCCCCTAGGGGATTCGAACCCCTGTACTCACCGTGAAAGGGTGATGTCCTAGGCCTCTAGACGAAGGGGACAACGTACTGCTTACATCTTTAATGAAAAAGCCCGTTCAGATTTTTTGAACGGGCTTTGTCTGGCGGAGTGGACGGGACTCGAACCCGCGACCCCCGGCGTGACAGGCCGGTATTCTAACCGACTGAACTACCACTCCAGTCTTTACACCCTAGCTTGCGAGCGTCGGTTAATTCTCTGCAAGCTGCGCCGCTTTACTACTACTCGAATACTAAAGCGACGCTGATGTTTGGCGTCCCCTAGGGGATTCGAACCCCTGTACTCACCGTGAAAGGGTGATGTCCTAGGCCTCTAGACGAAGGGGACATAATCTTTTCAGATCTGTCTTTAACTCGCTGCCAACTTACGCTAACTTGTTCAGTTATTTCGTTTCGTCAACTGCGAAGACCGCTACTTTAACTACGTTTCAGTGATTTGTGAAGTCTTTTTTTCTACAACTTTCAGACTTCGTAACCACTTTAACTTCTCTGCTCTGTTGGTGGAGGTAAGCGGGATCGAACCGCTGACCTCTTGCATGCCATGCAAGCGCTCTCCCAGCTGAGCTATACCCCCTTGCAGATCAGAGAAACGAGATTTTAGAGGGCGATCTGCGCTTTGTAAATACCCTTTGAGCAATTACATGCGATTTTTTCGCCGGCACGCAAAACCTTGCACGCGCGCCGAAACGCGTCTGCTCACCAACCGCTCAGGCGAGCGCCTTTTCAATGCGGCTGACGACAGCGTCACGCCCGAACAGCATCAGCACGCTATCGATCGACGGCGTATGCGTCGTGCCCGCCACCAGCAGACGAACCGGCATCGCGAGCTGCGGCATCTTCAGCTTGTGCGCACCGAGCGTGGCCTTCAGCGCGGCGGCAATCGCCTCCTTGCTCCATTCGACGGTCTTCAACGCAGCGGCGAGTTCCGCGAGCGCCGGACGAACCGCCTCGGTCACATGCTGCGCGAGCGATTCGGCATCCGGAGCCGGCACGCGATAGAACATCGCCGCATTCTGCGCGATCTCCTTCACGGTCGATGCACGGTCCTTCATCAGCCCCACCACAGCCGTCAGATCCGGCCCCTGCGCGAGCGTGGCTTCGTCGATACCCAGTTCCGCGAAGAACGGCTTCGCAAGCTCGGCGAGGCGCGCGTTGTCCGCCTCCTTGATGTAGTGCGCGTTGAGCCAGTTCAGCTTGTCGTGGTCATACTGCGCGGGCGATTTGCCGAGATGCTCGAGATCGAACCATTCGACGAACTGCTCGCGCGTGAAAATCTCCGCGTCGCCATGCGACCAGCCGAGGCGCGCGAGATAGTTGACCACCGCTTCCGGCAGATACCCGCCGTCGCGATACCCCATCACACTCATTGCGCCGTGCCGCTTGCTCATCTTTTCGCCCTGCTCGTTGAGCACGGTCGGCAGGTGTGCATAGACCGGCGGCTCGCCGCCGAGCGCGCGCAGGATGTTGATCTGGCGCGGCGTGTTGTTGACGTGGTCGTCACCGCGAATCACGTGCGTGATACGCATGTCGAGGTCGTCAATCACGACGCAGAAGTTGTAAGTGGGCGTGCCGTCCGGACGCGCAATCACGAGGTCGTCGAGTTCTTCGTTCGAAATCTCGATACGGCCTTTCACCGCGTCGTCCCACGCGACCATGCCCGCCAGCGGATTGCGGAAGCGCAGCACCGGCTGCACGCCCGCGGGCGGCTGCGGCAGCACCTTGCCCGGCTCCGGGCGCCAGGTGCCGTCGTAGCGCGGCTTTTCGCCGGCTTCACGCTGCCGCTCACGCAGCGCATCGAGTTCTTCGGTCGACATGTAGCACGGGTAGACGAGCCCCGCATCCTGCATCTGCTTGAGCACTTCGCGATAACGGTCCATGCGCTGCATCTGGTAGAACGGGCCTTCGTCGAAATCAAGGCCGAGCCATTGCATACCCTCGAGAATCGCGTCGACGGATTCGGTGGTCGAACGCTCGACGTCGGTGTCCTCGACCCGCAGCACGAAGGTCCCTTTCATCTTGCGCGCGAACGCCCACGGATAGAGCGCGGAGCGGATGTTGCCGAGGTGGATGAAGCCGGTGGGACTCGGTGCGAAACGGGTACGAACGGAGGTGGTCATTAGCGATTACTCGGAAAACAGGCGCCAGCGCCCGAGCGAACAGCCCGCAAGGCGCGGCAGCGGACCGTGCCCATGCGGCGCACGACGCTGCGCATGAACACGAGGGAAATAAGTGCAAGGGTCGAATTATACCTTCCGCACACGCGTTGCCGCCCTCGTCCGAATGGCCAGGGGCGTTTGCGCAGAAGCTGTCCGAAGAGGTTTCCGAGCGCTCGGAAGCCCCTGCCGGAGGATAGTTCGAAGCATTTGCGATTGACGGCGAGCTGCCGGCTCGGGCGCGGACATCGCGGCCTGCGTGCAAGACAAAACCGTGCGTCCACGCAGGCCATCAGCGGTCATTGCGAATCCGGGTAATGCTACGCATGCCCCGGCCTCCACACGCGAGACTCCCCCGAAAACCGCGCTGCTCACCTCGCCCACCACACCCGAATACTTCCTCTGCAACGTTTCATTACAGCGCGCCGCGCGAGCCGATCCTTTGCTTTATGATGTGCGCGCTGCAATCGGACACCCAGTCGGAAAAGCTCGATTGGACGTCATCACGCAGCGCGCAATCGCCGTCGGCGATCCGTTGCGCCCGAGGTCCGGCGGCAAGCTCGCCTGAACCCAGTTCGCCCCTCGGGCTGATCGCGGCACGCGCGGCGCCACCGCGCTGCCCGCGCCGTTGCTGGAGAATCCTGTTGAAACCGTCATCCCTCCGTTTGAGCCGCCGCAACTTCTCGCTGGCGGCCGCATCCGCGGTGCTCGCCGCCTGCACCACGACCGGCAGCACAGTCGATAGCACACCGGTCGCCGCCACGCCCACCACTCCCCCGCCGCCCGAAAAAGCCGAGAAGCCTCTGCGCGTCGCGCTCGCGCTCGGTGGCGGCGCCGCGCGCGGCTTCGCGCATATCGGCGTGATCAAGGCGCTCGAGGCGCGCAATGTCCAGATCGATCTCGTCGCCGGCACCAGCGCCGGTTCGGTCGTCGGCGCGCTGTACGCGTCGGGTATGAACGGCTTTGCGCTGAACAAGCTCGCGCTCGCGATGGACGAAGCCTCGATCAGCGACTGGGCCATGCCGTTTCGCACGCGCGGTTTCCTGCAAGGCGTCGCGCTGCAGAACTACCTGAACACGACGCTGCACAATCGCCCGATCGAAAAGATGGTCAAGCCGCTGGGCGTGGTCGCGACCGATCTGCAAACCGGTCAGCCGATCCTGTTCCAGCGCGGCAACACCGGCATCGCGGTGCGTGCGTCGTGCAGCGTGCCGTCGATTTTCGAGCCGGTGAAGATCGGCGGTCACGAGTATGTGGACGGCGGTCTCGTAAGCCCGGTGCCGGCGTCGTTCGCGCGCAAGATGGGCGCGGATTTCGTGATCGCGGTCGACATCTCGCAGCGCCCTGAAACCGGCGTCACCACGAGTTCGTTCGACGTGCTGATGCAAACCTTCACGATCATGGGCCAGACGATCAAGGCCTACGAGCTCGACAAGTACGCCGACATCGTGATCCGCCCGAATCTCGCCGCGATGAGCGGCAGCGACTTCTCGCAGCGCAATGCGGCGATCCTCGCGGGCGAGGAAGCCGTGGCGAAGATGATGCCGGAGTTGCAGCGCAAGCTCGCCGCACGCCGGCTAGGGGCGTAAGCGGTTCGGGTTAAAAGCCGGTACGAGTCGCCGCGTACGATCGTACCGGCATACCGGTGTACCGGCGGGCGAGACCGCATCCCCATCGCAAAATGCGCACATGAAATGCAAAAAGCCTGCTTCAGACGAAGCAGGCTTTTTTATCGCCAATGCGGCGCGGAATCAGTTATTCCCGCCGATCGTCGCGTTCACGCGCTTGCGCAGATCGTCGCCGTCATACGAGGTCTCGATCCGGCGTGCACCCGTGAAGCGCTTTTCCCAGTAGCCGTCATCCAGGTCGTCGACGCGGATCGTGCTGCCGGTGGACGGCGAATGCACGAACTTGTTGTCGCCGATATAGATGCCCACGTGCGAGAACGTCCGGCGCATCGTATTGAAGAACACCAGATCGCCCGGCTTCAGGTCGCTCACGCGCACCTTCTCGCCCACCCGGCTCATTTCCTCAGCGCGGCGCGGCAGCGCGAGGCCCAGCGTGTCCTGGAACACGTAGCGCACGAAACCGCTGCAATCGAGCCCCGAATCCGGCGTATTGCCGCCCCAACGGTAGCGAACGCCGATCATGTTCAGCGCGCCGACCACCACGTCGCCCGCTTTGCCAGCCATGCCGGAAAGGAACGACCGGGTGCTGCCGCTATCGCTGTCGGCCGCTGGGCTTTGAGTCTGGGGAGTGGAGAGGGAGGAAGAATTCGACCCGCTGGTGGTCGAATAGGAGGCGTTCTGATTGAAACTGCCGGGTTCGTCGGCGAACGCGCCGGGAGCTGCTGCCATCAGGACGCCAATGAACATCCCGGCGACGACGCGCGTGCAAGCCTGGGTTAGATTTCCTTGCTGCATTGGTCAGTAGTTTTTGCCTAAAAATCAGTGGACTGCGAAAAAAAGTTTGGTCGATAGTAGCCAGTAAGTATTTGTGTGTCAAAAGAAATAGAAAAAATCAATCGAGATACACTCCCAATTGTTAAAGGAGTGAAAAATCAACGGTCAAGCGCTGCTTTCAGCAGCTTTCGCGTGTAAGGGTGCGACGGCGTCGCAAAAACCTTCTCGGCCTCCCCGCTCTCGACGATCGAACCGTTCTGCATCACCACGATACGGTGTGCCATCGCCCCGATCACCTCGAGATCGTGGCTGATGAACACGAAGCCGAGATTGTATTTCTGCTGCAAACCGGCGAGCAGTTTCAGCACCTGCTGCTGGATCGACACGTCGAGCGCGCTCGTCGGTTCGTCGAGGATCAGCACGCGCGGCTCCAGCACCAGCGCCCGCGCAATCGCAATGCGCTGCCGCTGGCCGCCCGAGAATTCATGTGGATAGCGATACAACGCCGTACGGTCGATGCCGACTTCGCGCAGCACCGCAATCACCTTGTCGCGCCGCGCCTCGGGCGTCATCGTCGGCCGATGCAGCGCGAGCCCCTCGCCGACGATGCGCTCGATCGTCTGCCGCGGCGAAAGCGAACTAAAAGGATCCTGAAAGACGACCTGCATAGTCGAGCGCAAGGCGGTCTTTTCCGCGCCGCGATAGCTGCCGAGCGCCCTGCCCTGAAATTCGATCTCGCCGTGCGCGGTGCGCTGCAGGCCGAGCAGCGCCATCGCGAGCGTCGACTTGCCCGAACCCGACTCGCCGACAATCCCGAGCGTCTCGCCCTGGCGCACCGACAGGTTCGCCGCGTCGACCGCGCGAAAATGGCCGGAGCCGAACCAGCCGCGCAAGCCCGGCAGCTTCGTTCTGAAATCGACCGAGACCTCGCGCGCTTCGAGCAGCACGGGCGCGATCGGCATCACCGGCACGACCGAGCGCTGCGGCCGGCTCGCGAGCAGGCGCTGCGTATACGGATGCCGCGGCGCCTCGAACAGCTGTTCGACCGGCCCGCTCTCGACGAGCACGCCCTGCTCCATCACCGCGACGCGCTGCGCGAAGTGGCGCACGAGGTTCAGGTCGTGCGTAATCAGCAGCACGGCCATGCCGCGCTTCTGCGCTTCGTCGCGCTGCAGTTCGAGCAGCAGCTCGACGATCTGCGCGCGGATCGTCACGTCGAGCGCCGTGGTCGGCTCGTCGGCGAGCAGCAGACGCGGACGGCACGCGAGCGCCATCGCGATCATCGCGCGCTGCCGCTGGCCGCCCGACAGTTGATGCGGATAGCTGTTCGCACGCTTGCCCGGCTCGGCGATGCCCGTGCGCGCGAGCAGCTCGACCGTGCGCCGCGCCGCCTCGCTCGCACTCGCGCCGTCATGCGCGACGATCGTCTCGGCAATCTGGTCGCCGATCGTGTAGAGCGGATTGAGCGCCGTCATCGGCTCCTGGAAGATCATCGCGATGTCGGAGCCGCGCAGGCCGCGCATCGCGCGCTCGCTTTTCGCGAGCAGGTCCTCGCCGTCGAAGCGGATCGTGCCGCTCACCTGCGCGTCGGCCAGCAGCCGCAGCACCGACAGCGCGGTCACGCTCTTGCCCGAGCCCGATTCGCCGACCAGCGCGACGCGCTCGCCGCGTCCGATCGCGAGCGTCACGTCGTTGACCGCGACGGTATCGCCGAACGTCACGCGCAGATGATCGAGTTCGAGCAGCGGCTTCTCCGCCGCCGCCGCGTCTTGCGGATTACCTGGCAACGTGGCGCTCATTGCTGACCTCCGGCACGCATCGCATCGGAGATGCGCGTGTCGAGCGCATTGCGCAGCGCGTCGCCCATGAAGGTCAGCAACAGCAGCATCGCCACGAGCACGCCGAAGGTGGACACCGAGATCCACCACGCGTCGAGATTCGCCTTGCCTTGCGCGAGCAGTTCGCCGAGGCTCGGCGTCGGCGCCGGCACGCCGAGACCGAGAAAGTCGAGACTCGTCAGCGCCAGAATCGCACTGCTCATGCTGAACGGCAGGAACGTGATGACCGGCGTGAGGCTATTCGGCAGAACATGACGCCAGATGATCTGCCAGTGCGAGAGGCCCATCGCGCGCGCGGCGCGCACGTAGTCCTGCTGGCGATTACGCAGGAATTCGGCGCGCACGTAATCGGACAGGCCAATCCAGTTGAACAGCGAGAGCAGCACGATCAGCAACGCAAAGCCAGGTTCGAAGATCGACGAGAAGATGATGAGCAGATAAAGCTGCGGCATCGCGTTCCAGATTTCGATGAGGCGCTGCCCGACGATATCGGTTCGTCCACCGAAATAACCTTGCACGGCGCCGGCGGCAATGCCGAGTATCGTGCTGATTACCGTGAGCACGAGGCCGAATTCGACCGACACGCGAAAGCCGTATAGCAGCCGCGCGAACAGATCGCGGCCGCGGTCGTCGGTGCCGAGCCAGTTTTCGCGCGACGGCGGCGCCGGGTTCGGCGACGTCGAGAAGTAGTTCAGCGTGTCGTAGTAGTAATAATTCGGCGGATACAGCGCAAAGTTGCCCGGCGCGTCGAAGCGATGTTTGATGTACGGGTCGAGATAGTCGGCCGGCGTCGGGAAGTCGCCGCCGAAAGTGGTTTCCGCATAGGTCTTGAACATCGGGAAATACAGGTGGCCGTCATAGCGCGCAACGAGCGGCTTGTCGTTCGACCACAGCGGCCCGGCGAGGCTCGCCGCGAACGCGACGAGAAAGATAACGAGGCTCCAGTAGCCGAGCCGCTGCTGGCGAAAACGCCGCCACACGCGGCGCGCGGGCGTGGGCGACACGAGCGCGCGCGGCAATTCGCTGCGCGCCGTCGCATCGGCGGAAAGGCGGGCTCGATTCATCAGCGCTCCAGTTGTTCGAATTGGATGCGGGGATCGACCCACACATAGCAAAGGTCGGAGATCAGCCGCGTGACGAGGCCGATCAGCGTGAACAGATACAGCGTGCCGAGCACGACCGGATAGTCGCGCCGCATCACCGATTCATACGACAGCAACCCGAGCCCGTCGAGCGAAAACAGCGTTTCGATCAGCAGGCTGCCGGTGAAGAACGCGCCGATGAACGCGCCCGGAAAGCCGACGATCAACGGCAGCAACGCATTGCGGAACACGTGCTTCCACAGTACGCGCCGTTCCGACAAACCTTTGGCGCGCGCGGTCAGCACATACTGCTTGCGGATTTCGTCGAGGAACGCGTTCTTCGTGAGCATCGTGACGACCGCGAAGCTGCCGACCACCGAGGCCGTGATCGGCAATGCGATATGCCATAGATAGTCGAGGATCTTGCCGAACAGGCTCAGCTGGTCCCAGTTGTCGGACGTGAGGTTGCGCAGCGGAAACAGCTGCAGGAACGTGCCGCCGCCGAACAGCACGAGCAGCAGCACGCCGAGCACGAAGCCCGGAATCGCATAGCCGATCAGCACGACGAGGCTCGTCGCGATGTCGAAGCGCGAGCCGTTGCGCACGGCTTTCGCGATGCCGAGCGGCACCGATATCAGATACGTGAGGAAGAACGTCCACAAGCCGATGCTGATCGACACCGGCAGCTTCGAGACGATCAGCGACCACACGCTTTGATGGCGAAAGTAGCTTTGCCCGAGATCGAAGCTCGCGAAGCGCCTGAGCATCAGCACATAGCGTTCGAGCGGCGGTTTGTCGAAACCGTAGAGCTGCTTCAGTTGCGCGACCTGTTGCGCGTCGACGCCGCTATGCGCGCGCAGGCCGAACGGCGCGGCGCCCTCCGCGCCCTTGCGCAGCTCGTGCTGCATCTGCTCGACCGGTCCGCCCGGCACGAACTGGATCACGGCGAAGGTCAGCGTGAGCACGCCGAGCAAGGTCGGGATCATCAGCAGCAGACGTTTGAGGATGTAGCTCCACATAGGCGGTGTTCCGGTGCGACAGCGTTGAGGTGAACGGACGGTCGGTGATGAAATCGAAATCGGCGAGGCGCGAGCAACGCGGCGCTGCGACGAAGCGGCTACGGTTTCGGCTGCGGCTTCGGCGACGCGCCGGCGGACGGTGGCGTTTGTGCCGGTGCCGGCCGATCCGTTTGCGGGTCCGCTTGCCCACGTGCCCGCGGGTCTTCGTACCACCACATCGACGTGATCCAGCCTTCCGCGCCATAGTACAGTGGCAAGGTCTTCGGCCAGGCGAGCCCGCGCTTGAACGCGACCCGGTGCGTGCCGCTGTACCAGTGCGGCACGACGTAATAGCCATGCATGAGCAGACGATCGAGCGCGTGCGTGGCGTCGGTCAGTTGCTCGCGCGTTTGTGCATGCACGAGCGCGTCAAGCACGGCATCGACCGCCGGCGACTTCACGCCGATCGCGTTGTCGGAACCGGGCGTATCGGCGGCCTTGCTGCCGTAGCGGTTGACCTGCTCCGAACCGGGCACCTGAACATCGGGCATACGCAGCGTCGTCACGTCGAAATCGAATGCATCGAGGCGCTTCTGGTAGACCGCGAAATCGGCCGTGCGGAACGTCACGGTAATGCCGAGCTTCTGCAGATTGCGCGTGAAGGTCGCGATGATCGGCTCCATCGACGACGCCGAGCCCGAATCGTCGAGAATCTCGAAGCGGAACGGCTCGCCCCTGGCGTTGCGCAGCGCGCCGTCGCGATAGACCCAGCCGGCCTGCTGCAACAGATCGCGCGCGCGCAGCAGATTGGCGCGCAGCGAACCGGGCGGATCGGTATCGGGCTGCGTCGGCATCGGACCGAACACGGCTGGGTCGAGCTTGTCGCGAAACGGGTCGAGCAGCTTGAGTTCGCCCGGCGACGGCAACCCTTTCGCCTGCCATTCGGTATTGGCGAAATAACTGTCGATACGCGTGTACTGATTGAAGAACAGTTGCCGGTTCAGCCACTGGAAGTCGAGCGCGAGATCGAGCGCCTTGCGCACGCGCACATCCTGGAACAACGGCCGCCGCGTGTTGAGGATGAAGCCCTGCATGCCGGAGCCGTTGTGCTGCGCGAATTCGCGCTTGACCAGCTCGCCGCTGTCGAACTTCTTGCCGATGTCGCGCCGCACCCAGTTGCGCGCGATGTATTCGACGAGTGCATCGTATTCGCCGGCCTTGAACGCTTCGAGCCGCGCGGTGCTGTCCGCGTAGAGCTTATAGACGATGCGCTCGAAGTTGTCGGTGCCGACGCGCACCGGCAGATCGGCGCCCCAGTAGTGCGGGTCGCGTTTAAACGTGATCGTGCGGCCGTTGTCGTAGCTCTCGATCAGATACGGGCCGCTCGCGATCGGTTTTTCGAACGCGAGCTGGTCGAACGGAATCCGGCGGCCGTCCGGCTTCATCCCCCACTTGCGCGAGAACACCGGCATGCTGCCCGCGACGAGCGGCAACTCGCGATTGCGGTCGCGAAACTCGAAGCGCACCGTCTGCGGATCGACGACGACCGCACGCGTGATCTCGCCGAAAATCGATGCGTATTGCGGCGCGGCCTGCGGGCTTTTCAGCGTGTCGAACGAGAACTTGACGTCGTCGGCGGTGACGGGGTCGCCGTTCGAGAAACGCGCGTGCGGGTTGATGTGGAACGTGACCGAGAGACCGTCGGGCGCGACGACGATGTCGTCGGCGAGCAGCCCGTACGCCGATGCGACTTCGTCGCCGCTGCCGGTCGTCAGACTCTCGAACATCATTTCGAGGCCCGGCGCCTGATTGCCGCGCAGCGTGAACGGATTGAACTTGTCGAAGCTCGTCAGGCGGCTCGGGTTCGCGAGCACGAGCGTGCCGCCCTTCGGCGCATCGGGATTCACATAGTCGAAGTGCTTGAAGCCGGCCGGATATTTCGGCTCGCCGTATTGCGCGATCGCATGGACCGCTTGCGCCGGCGCCGCCGCGAGCAGACCCGCACAGGCCAGCATGGCAGCGAGCGCGGCGCGCAAGGGTCCATGAATCACGTGGTGCAGAAATACATGAGGCGTTCGAACCCGTCGCGAGCCAGTTGTCATAGAGGTCTTGCTGATGAGTGGGCAATGGCGGTGCGGGGCATTCTACCCAATTAATCCGCGCAATCTGCTCGACTCGTGCAAGGCCATGCGTTGTGGTTACAAACGCTCGCACCAAAGAAAAACCGCCCTTGCGGGCGGTTTCCGTTTTGCGCTGCCGGTTAAGGAGCGTAATGAGCTGCGCAACACGCAGCGTGATGCCTGACACCGGCTCAACGCCGCAGCACCAGGCGGCGCTGACTCAGTGCCGACTCAGTGCCAACCGCGATGATTGCCGCGATCGTGTCCATAGCCGCCGCGTCCCGGCGGATGGTGGCGATACCAGTCGTCACGCGCCCAGTAGCGATGGCCGTCCCAGTAACGGTCGCCATGCCAGCCGATCACGATCTGCGGACCACCGTAATAAGCAGGCGCCGGCTGATAGACGACGGGCGGCGGCGGGGGCGGCGGCGGTGCGTAGACCGGAGCCGGCGCAACGTAGACCGGAGCGGGAATGCCGATATTGACGCCGACGTTGAGGCCACCGGCCATCGCCGCACCCGACGCGGCCAACGTCAACACCCCGAGCACAAGCGGAACAAGACGAGCGGACTTCATTGATCACCCTTTATGGAAACACGTTTTGTTGGCGGAAATATAACGCAAGGTCGCGTCGCGCGTATTTCAACTTTGTAATAACTGATGCTGAAAATCGCGTGCTCACGCAACGGGTAACGTCTGGTTACATCGGACATAAAGCGGTGAAGAAGGCGGCAAAAAATGGCCTCGCCCGCCGCTTGCGGCGCTTCGAACCGGTTCGCTTTACCGACACCAAAAACGAACATTACGATGTTCGAAAGAACATATAAACCGGTCGAACAAAAAATAAGTCATCAGATCACATTACGATCTGAAATGAGAAATCTCCAAATTATCCCGGAAAATCAAGGAAATTTTGAGAAATCGACATGGTTTTCCCTGGTATCTCGGCCCATTGCAAGTGGTAGGATGACTGTCACCGAAAATCAACAAATGTTCGAATTCGCGCATCAGCGAGCGCCGCCACCCGCGTGGCGTTTCGCCGCGCCACGGAGACTGATTTTGAAAACGATCAAGGGATTGCGCTGGTGGATCATCGCCCTCGTCTGCCTCGGGACGATCATCAACTATCTGTCGCGCAACGCGCTCGGCGTGATGGCCCCCGAGCTGATGAAGCTGCTGCACATGAGCACACAGCAATATTCGTATGTCGTCGGCGCGTTCCAGGTCGGCTACACGGTGATGCAGCCGATCTGCGGCCTCATCATCGATATGATCGGCCTGCGGCTCGGCTTTGCGCTGTTCGCCTGCCTGTGGTCGCTGACCGGCGTGTTCCACGGTTTCGCAGGCAGCTGGTTTTCGCTCGCGGCCTTGCGCGGCTTCATGGGCCTCTCCGAAGCGGCCGCGATTCCGGCCGGCATGAAGGTGGTCGCCGAATGGTTTCCCGACCGCGAAAAATCGGTCGCGGTCGGCTACTTCAATATGGGGACCTCGCTCGGCTCGCTGCTCGCGCCGCCGCTCGTGGTGTTCCTGTCGCTGCGCTACGGCTGGCAGAGCGCGTTCGCGGTCACCGGCGCACTCGGCTTCGTGTGGGCCGCCATGTGGTATCTGATGTATCGCTCGCCCAACGAACACAAGCGCGCCAGCGATGCCGAACGCAGCATGATTCTCGACGGCCAGGCGCCGCCCGCCGCGCAGCGCGCGAGCGTGCGCGAGGTGCTGCGCACGCGCCGCTTCTGGGCGATCGCGCAGGCGCGCTTTTTCGCCGAGCCCGCCTGGCAAACGTTCAGCTTCTGGATTCCGCTCTATCTCGCCACGCAGCGTCATATGGATCTGAAGCAGATCGCGATGTTCGCCTGGCTGCCGTTTCTTGCCGCCGACCTCGGCGGCCTGTTCGGCGGCTACCTGTCGCCGTTCCTGATGAAGCATCTGCGCGTGCCGCTGATCTGGTCGCGCATCGCCGGCGTCGTGCTCGGCGCGCTGATGATGCTCGGGCCGGCGTCGATCGGCTTCGTCTCGTCGCCGTATCAGGCCATCGCGCTGTTCTGCGTGGGCGGCTTCGCGCACCAGATGCTCTCCGCGCTCGTCAACACGCTCGCCGCCGACGTCTTCGACCCGGGCGAGGTCGGCACCGTCGCCGGCTTTGCGGGCATGGCCGCGTGGATCGGCGGCCTCGGCTTCTCGCTGATGGTCGGCGCGCTCGCCGATTCGATCGGCTATACGCCGCTGTTCGGTGCGCTCGGCGTATTCGACATCATCGGCGCGACGCTGCTGATCATCCTGATGCGCGGCGTGCCGCGCCATGGCCGCGCGCGCCGCGCCGAACTCAACGCCGGCACGGCCGCGTAACCTTCCTCGAGACCCATCATGCCCTCATCGACCACTCTCAGGCATCCGCCGCGCTTCGCGCTGTCATCCACGGCCGGCAACCCGATCGTGCTGACTGCGCAACCGAACTGCCGCATCGAACTGTTCGTGCTCGCGGACGACATCATCCGCGTGCTCGTGCTGCCGGACGGCGAAACGCGCGGACCACGCACGTGGGCGATCGCGCCCGGCGCCGACGACGTGCCGCTCGCAGGCCGCGAGCGGCACGACCTGAGCGGCTTCACGCCGCCGCCGTTCACGGTCTCGGAACAGGCCGGCCACGTCGTGATCGAAACCGCGCGCGTGCGCGTGAGCGTGGCGCTCGAAGGCGGCACCTGCGCATGGGACATCCTGCACGAGGGCACGTGGCATCGCGTCATGAGCGATCGCAAAACGCAGGCGTACAACTTCGGCTGGTGGGACTCGCACGTCTATCACTACCTCGAACGGCGTCGCGACGAAATGTACGTCGGCCTCGGTGAGCGCGCCGGCTCGCTCGATCGCGCGCAGCAGAGCTACGAAATGCGCAACATCGACGCGATGGGCTACAGCGCGCGCACCACGGACCCGCTCTACAAGCACATTCCGTTTTACGTGACATGGCAGCCGCAGACGTCGACGGGCTTCGGGCTCTTCTACGACACGCTCGCCGATTGCCGCTTCGACATGGGCCGCGAGCTCGACAACTATCACGGCCACTATCGCCATTTCATCGCCGAGCATGGCGATCTCGACTATTACTTCATCGCCTCGCCGGGCACGCCGCTCGACGCGGTGCGCCGCTTCACATGGCTCACCGGCCGTCCCGCGTGGATGCCGAAGTGGGGCCTCGGCTACTCCGGCTCGACGATGAGCTACACCGACGCGCCGGACGCGCAGCAGCAGATGGGCGAATTCATCGAGCGCTGCCGCGAGCACGACGTGCTGTGCGATTCGTTCCATCTGTCCTCGGGCTATACGTCGATCGGGCCGAAGCGCTACGTGTTCAACTGGAATCACGAGAAGTTTCCGGACATCGACGGCTTCGTGCAAAGCTATCTCGATCACGGCGTGCGGCTGTGCGCCAATATCAAGCCGTGTTTGCTGCAAGACCATCCGAAGTTCGGGGAAGTCGCGCAAGCCGGTCTGCTGATCGCAGCATCCGACGGCGAGCCCGCATGGGTGCAGTTCTGGGACGAAGTGGGCGCCTATCTCGACTTCACGAATCCGGCGACGATCGACTGGTGGAAAGCGCGCGTGAAGGACGCGCTGCTCCGGTACGGCATCGCGGCCACGTGGAACGACAACAACGAGTTCGAGATCTGGACGCCGAATGCGCTCGCGCATGGCTTCGGCCGTGCCTATCCGGCGCATCAGGCCAAGGTGTTGCAAACGCAATTGATGATGCGCGCGTCGCACGACGCGCAGCGCGAACATGCGCCAGACAGGCGGCCGTTCCTCGTGTCGCGCTCGGGCGGCGTCGGCATGCATCGCTACGTGCAGACATGGTCGGGCGACAACTACACGTCGTGGGAAACGCTGCGCTTCAATCTGAAGATGGGCCTCGGACTCGCGATGTCCGGCATCTCGAACAGCGGACACGACATCGGCGGCTTCGCGGGTCCGGCGCCTGGAGCGGAACTGTTCGCGCGCTGGGTCGCGTTCGGCATCTTCCTGCCGCGCTTTTCGATTCACTCGTGGAACGACGACGGCACCGTCAACGAGCCGTGGATGTACCCCGAGGTCACGCAACAGGTCGCCGATCTGATCAAGCTGCGCTACCGGCTCATCCCTTACCTGTACGAACTGCTGTGGCAATCGCACAGCGCTTACGAGCCGGTGTTGCGGCCGATGTTCGCGGAGTTTCCGCACGATCCGCGCTGCCTCGCCGACGGCGACGACATGATGCTCGGCCCGTCGATACTGGTCGCGCCGGTGGTCGACGCGAACCGGACCACGCGCGACGTGTATCTGCCGTCCGGCACGCGCTGGGTGTCGTACTGGAGCGGAGAAGCGTTCGCTGGCGGCCAGACTGTCACGCTGCCGGCACCGTTCGAGCGGCCCGTGTTCCTGCTGCGCGAAGGCAGCGTGATTCCGCTGAACGTCGCCGAGCAGCACTTCGGCCGCCCCGCCGACGAACGCGCGTTCATCGCGGTGCCGTATGCGGGCATGGGCACCGCGCAAGGCGGCTCGATCGAAGACGACGGCGAGAGCGAGGCATGGCGCAACGGCGAGCAAGGGCGCTGGAAGGTCGCGCTATCGAGCGACGATACGGGCACGTTGCGCATCGCGGTCGAGCGTCCGGGCTGGCTGCCGCAATCGCAGGTGCAAGCGCAGGTGCAAGCGCAGGTGCAAGCGCAGGTTCGCATCTTCGTGCCGATGAGCGAAACGCGCGCGATCGTCTGCGCAAACGGCACGCTGGCCGACGACCATGTCGCGGACGGCTGGCGCTGCCTGACAGTTTCACTGCCGCACTGAGGTATCGCGAGACACTCGCCAGCACCACGAGGCACAAACGAAGCACAAAAGACGAAGTACCGCGCAGCACGAAACAACAACCGCAGCGGCCTGAGAGATCGATGAACGCCCTATCAACTCCGACCCACTCCGATCGAGAACTGATTGAGCGCTCATCGATCTCTCAAGCCTATTCATCCAGTCTGGAGACACGTCCATCATGAATCCCATCCAGCACGCGCGTACTCGCGCGTTCGTCCTCTGCTGCCTGCCGTTCGCGGGCGCCGTATTGTCGACCAGCGCATCGGCGCAAAGCAGCGTCACGCTGTATGGCGTCGTCGACAATGCGTTCAGCTATGTCAGCAACCAGAAGGGGCATTCGAACTTCTATATGAGCCAGGGCAACCTGCAGGCGAGCAAGTTCGGCCTGGTCGGCTCGGAAGACCTCGGCGGCGGCACGAAGGCGATCTTCCGGCTCGAAAGCGGCTTCAATTCGCTGACCGGCGCGCAAAGCACCGCGGGCTACCTGTTCAACCGGCAAGCCTATGTCGGCCTCGCCAATGACCGCTACGGCACCGTGACGCTCGGCCGCCAGTACACGCCCTACTTCAACATGGTCGGCGCGCTCGGACCGACCGGCGTGCTGACCGGTGCGACCGGCGCGCACCCCGGCGATATCGACGCGCTCGACACGACGCTGCGCTTCAATAATTCGGTAACCTACTTATCGCCGACGCTCGCGGGCCTGCAGATGAGCGCGCAATACGCGCTCGGCGGCGTGCCGGGCAGCGTCGCGAACGGCAGCAATTTCAGCGCGGCGTTCCGCTACGACTATCAGCCGGTGTCGATCGCGGCCGGCTACGTGAAGCTCAAGGACGTCGCGACGAGCGCGGCGCTCGGCAGCTTCGCGATCAACTCGCCGGTGAACAACGGTTATGCGAGCGCGCGCAGCGCGCAACTGTTCGCGGCGGCGGGCCGCTATAGCTGGCACGATCTGATGGTCGGGCTCAACTACTCGAACGTGCAGTACGCGCCGGGCAACGGCTCGCTCTTCCTCGACAAGGCCGTGTTCAACACCTACGGCGTGATTGCGACCTACCGGGTCACGCCGAGCGTGACGGTCGGCGGCGGCTATAGCTTCACGCAGCAGAGCAAGGCGAACGGCATCGACGATCCCGCGCACTACCAGCAGATTTCGTTCGAGCAGACGTACAACCTCTCGACACGCACGACGCTCTATGCGCTCGAGGCATATCAGCATGCGAGCGGCAAGGCGCTGATCGCGGCGGGCAGCGGCGTGAGCATTGCCGACGCGGTCGCGGTGGTGGGCGACTCGCAGAACACGACGCCGTCGTCGGGGCCTTCGCAGTTCGTCGGGATGGTGGGGTTGCGGCACGCGTTCTGATTGAACGTCATTGGAGCGGGTACTGCTCTTCGTCCATGACATGGGTTGACCGAGGCTTCCCGATTGGATAAAACGACGCAGCATGATCGCTCGCGCCCGAGTCGCGAAACCGATCTGTTTGCACTGTCATAGCCACTTCAACTGCAATGACCGACAGGCCTGCCGGAGCAATCCCGCGCAGGCCTTTGGTTTTGATTTCGATCTCACAATCCCACTTTTCGGAGTTATCCCATTCCAATTGAAATGGACTTTTCCGAACATAGCCTGGCACGGCACATCTACGCGAAACGGACGTACGTGAAAGCGCCGCGAGCGACGCCGAATAGTTGATCGTTTGCTGGCTAACAACAGGTCAAACTCAAATCAAAGTGGAAATGTTGTGGCGGATATGTTTATCAAGATTGACGGGATTACAGGTGAATCTCAGGACGAAGCTCATCGCGGTGAGATTGATGTCGCAAGCTGGCATTGGAAAATGGCCCCGCAGTCCGTCATGTTGTCGGGAAGGCTACAGTTTGCGACCTCGAATTTGTCCACCAGATCGACCGCGCAAGTCCCAACCTCATGCGCTACTGTCTGACGGGTCGGCACATTCCCAATGTCGTGCTCTCTTTGCGAAAGACTGGAGGTACGCCACTCGATTTTCTAAAGATCACGATAGGCGATGTGATCATTACGGGCGTGGAGCCCAATGCGGCGACCAGCACCTACTGGGAGCACGTAACGCTCCCGTTCGCCAGGGTGAAGCAGGAATACACCGTACAAAGTCAACTCGGCGCGAGTAAGGGAACCGTCACCGCATTGTTCGATATCAGAGAAAACATCGACAGATAATCAAAGTACATGCGGAAATTCAACTACCTGGCTTTGGGGATCGGTGCTTGCTTTGCGATGGCGGGCATCTATTCAACCTATGACACGCTGGACTTTCTGGGTTCATCTGTCGTCACTGAAGGGTTAGTCATCAGGACACCTTTCGGACCACATCATCCAGAGATTGCCTTCACAGCCCTAAACGGCGATGCGATCGAGTTTTCGGGCAACGGTTTCATCACCCAGCATATAGGCGACCGGGTACGCGTTCGATACCGTCCAGATCATCCTCGACCGAGTGCGCAAGTCGACAAGTTCGGAAGTATCTGGGAGGGCTCGTTGACATACTGAGGGATGGCCCTTCTGTGGATTCTTGCCGGTCTCCGCAACCTTCCCTTCAAAAGCGGGAAGTCTCAAATATGAATCTGGAATTGCGAAAAAGTCGCTGGACCTTTGATACGAGTGCCGGCGGCGGCGGATAGTCTTGGCGCATTCCTCGTATCCGTTGGACTTCTGGTTCTGGATGACCCTGAAGGCAAACGCCGGCAGTTCAATATGCCGGATTTGGGATGGGTATCTCCGTCCCGATTCCGAAACTGCTGCACAGAAAACTAACCTTGCCCAAAATAACCCTCAAAGGACGGGAAATCGCTGGAACCGGATCAACAACCGACTTCCCCAGCAACGGCATCGTCTATGAAACAGCAGCATGTCATGGCAATCTCACGCCACAAAAGTTGGAAGGTGGTGCGATCTATTTTGACGGCAGCGCTGGCCTGCTCTACGGTACGGAT
Organism: Paraburkholderia sp. Ac-20342; assembly: GCF_017104985.1. Taxonomy (NCBI): domain Bacteria; kingdom Pseudomonadati; phylum Pseudomonadota; class Betaproteobacteria; order Burkholderiales; family Burkholderiaceae; genus Paraburkholderia; species Paraburkholderia sp. Ac-20342. The sequence continues at coordinate 46,928 of NZ_JAAGPQ010000062.1, forward strand.
GTGACGGTTTTGCTTTGTGGCATAAAACCTGAGCTACTGGAAATGGCGATCATGATTCAGTCGTTCATGGCCCTGGCTGTCAATGCCGCCCCTGCCGTGATCGTTGTTCGCGGCGTTAACGAGGGACTACAGGAAGGCTTAGGCGGGGGTCTCATGCCCGGACAAATCATATGGAAAGGCACCTATGACAACGACAGCTAAACGGGACTCGGCAGATACCTGGCCTAAGCGGAAATCCGTTCGGACCAGCCACCTCTCTTTATTAAAATGAAAGAATATGAAAATACATTTGAAAGATAGGTCGCTTCTCAATATGCTATGCATCGGTCAATAGTCACCTGTTAAAACTAGAGTCGATGCATGGCATGCATACCTAAAATGGCGGAAGATCATATAAAAAGTACTCAAACAAAGATCATCATTTCTCGAATAAATTTCACCCCTCTGTCATGCAAGAGTTGTAGGCTTGATTCCTTGTGAAAATCGACCGGCATTGAACATTTCAATACCGTCGATTTTGGCCGTGCGGTTTACCGATTCAGAATCCGATGTTCTGATCGTTTAGAGCGTCACGCAAGCGGCATCTCTAACGCGGTACGGCCTCTCATTCCGCTCACGCCTTCGCCACACCCGCTCTCGCCCTCGCACCTATCCCACCGCCCGGACCATGCCTACTCCGGGCGACACATGTCTCCAACGAACGCCTCCGCCGATCCGTCTCGAATCACGTCTCGCCCACCTATTCCTCTGACAATCACGACGAAATAGCGAACCATTTCGTGAAGTTTCATTTAATTCAGGATGACAGATAAACACATGACAGTCATATAAGAATTAATTTTTGCATAACGTGATAACGATTCTTATTCGTCGCACTCCAGATTTAAACGCGTCATTCGATTGACACTTGCCGATGACTAAATATCGCCGTGCTGACAGCGCAAGAGCAGTGCTGTTATGCGTCTCGCGTGAATCGACCGTCAGCACATCTGAGCAATCAGGGGCGATATCTCTACCAAATGATTCCGTTTGAATCAGATCAACAATTCTGTTTTGAATTCTTTGGAGAAGCACGATGAATCGAAAGCTCGTTCAGTCCGGCATTGCTTTAAGCCTATTAACCAGCTGCGTGGCCTTCGCGACTCCGCAGAGCAACATGGCGCTTCTGCCCACCGGCCAGTTCATTTCCCCGATGGCCATCCCGGGTGCCGCGCAACAACTGCTGAATCCGCAGCTGTCGGCCAAGCCGACCCAGGTGGTCAGCGGCGCCATCAAGTCGCAGCTCAGCCCGGACGGCAATACGCTCGCGGTCATCACCGCCGGCTACAACACCGTCTACACGGGTACCAACAACAACACGCTCGACAAGGCTGACTCGACCCAGTACATCTTCATCTACGATGTGTCGGGCGCCAACAAGGCCAACCCGCAACTCGTGCAGGCCATTCATCAGAACAATGCGTTCGATGGCCTCGCGTGGAACGGCAACCAGACCCTGTACGGCACCGGCGGCGCCGACGACAAGGTCTACGTGTACGGTCGCGCTTCGGCCGCGCCGTCGGCCCAATGGGCGCAGACCGCAGCCATCGCGCTGAATCACACCACGGGTATCGGTTCGGGCGTGAAGCCGAACGCCGGCGGTCTCGCCGTGTCGGCCGACGGCAGAACGCTGGTCGTGGCCAACAACTACAACGACTCGATCACCCTCATCGACACGACGTCGAACACGGTCACCTCGGAATACGACCTGCGTCCGTTCAACACGTCGGGCGCGCAAGGCGTCGCCGGCGGCGAATACCCGTGGGCCGTCTCGCTGAAGTCGGACGGCACCGCGTTCGTTTCGTCGGTGCGCGACCGTGAAGTCGTGGTGCTGAACCTGTCGAACCCGGCCGCGCCGCAATTCATCACGCGCATTCCCCTGCAAGGCAATGCCTACGGCATGACGCTCTCGCCGGATCAATCGAAGCTCTACGTCGCCGTGTCGAATGCCGACCAGGTGGCGGTCATCGATACGTCCAGCCGCAAGGTCCAGAAGACGATCGACATCGCCAGCCTGTCCGGCGACGATCAGGACGACGACGATCACGATCATGGTCACGGCAACGATCACGGCCATGACAACGATCACGGCCACGGCTGGGGCAACGACAACGATCAAGGCCACGGCCATGGCAACAGCAAGAAGTACAGCGGCCGCGATACGGTCAACGTGACCGTGTCGAAGGACGGCAAGACGCTGTACGCGGTCAACAACGGCGATAATTCGATCGCCGTGATCAACCTCGACGGCCAGAACGGCTACCACGTCGCCGGCCTGATCCCGACCGCCTATGCGCCGAAGGACATCACGCTGAGCGCCGACGGCTCGCAGATGTACATCATCAACGGCAAGTCGAACACCGGCCCGAACCCGCTCTACACGCCGGGCGGCGCCACGGCCCAGTACCAGTTCGGCCTGGAGCAGAGCAGCCTCATCAGCGCACCGGTTCCGCGCGGCGAAGTGCTCGAGCGCCTCACGAACCAGGTGGAAGAAAACAACCACTACTCGGTGAAAGAGTCGCAAAGCGATCGTCAGACGATGCAGTTCATGCACGATCACATCAAGCATGTGATCTATATCGTCAAGGAAAACCGCACGTTCGACCAGATCCTCGGCGACCTCGGCAACGGCTCGAACGGCGATCCGACGCTCACGATGTACGGCAAGGCCACGACGCCGAACTTCCACAACATCGCCAGCAACTTCGTCACGATCGACAACTTCACCGATCCGGGCGACGGCTCGATGGACGGCTGGTCGTGGGTCCAGCACGCGCACGTCACGCCGACCGAAGAAGTCTCGCAGCAGGAAAACTATGCGGGCGTCACGCGCGGCATGTCGTACGAATCGGAAGGCAGCAACCGCGGCGTGCCGGTCGGCCTCGCGACGACCGCCTTGCGCGATGCCGGCACGGGCGGCAGCTTCACGACGGGAACGTCGTCGCTGCCGGGTGGCACGGCCAACGTGCTGCCGGGTATCGCCGACATCTCGGTGCCGGATGCGCCGTTCGGCTACCAGAAGGCCAACATCTACGATGCGGTGCTGCAAGCCGGCGGCTCGGTGCGCGACTACGGCGGCATGGTCAACAACACGGGCTCGATCGGCACGATCGCGAGCCCGCTGCTCACGCCGTTCGCCTCCAACATCATTCAGGTTCACCCGGTCAAGCCGACGCTCGTCAATCTGACGGACCCGTACTATCGCGGCTTCGACCAGTCCTATCCGGACACCTTCCGCGAGCTCGAATGGAACCGCGAGTTCCAGCAGTACGTGGCGAACGGCAATCTCCCGTCGTTTGAATTCGTCCGCATGGGCTCCGACCACACCGGCAACTATGCGCAGAACGTGGGTCAGATGGCCTCGGCCGAGCAGGAAGAAGCCGATAACGACTTCGCCGTCGGCAAGCTGGTCGAAACGGTCGCGAACAGCCCGTACGCGAAAAATACGCTGATCGTAGTGGTCGAGGACGACTCGCAGGCCGGCTCCGATCACGTCGACTCGCACCGCGCTCCGGCGTATGTCGTCGGCGCGTATGTGAAGAAGCAGGCGATCGTCAGCACGCCGTACAGCCAGGTCAGCGCCGTCCGTACGATGGAAGATGTACTGGGCACCCAGCACATCGACCTGAACACGGCCTACGCGAAGCCGATGGCCGACCTCTTCGACACGCACTCGAATGGTTCGTGGACCTACACGGCCGTTGCCTCGACGATCCTGAAGGGCACGAACGTGGGTAACGTGGCCACCGGCCCGACGTCGGGCGGTAACGACGGCAACCAGTACGCGCAGGGTCCGGACATTCATCCGCTGCACGGCGCGACCTACTGGGCGAACGCAACGAAGGACTTCGACTTCTCCAAGGAAGACCTGATTCCGCCGGCGCTGTTCAACCAGGTGCTGTGGAAGGGTGTGATGGGTGACAAGCCGTATCCGACGCCGCATTCGATCTATTCGAAGGTCGCGGCGGACGGTACGAAGACGGTCGCCGCCTCGGACGACGACGACGATTAAGTCGGTCGCGCTGTCGTTCGCCCCTGGCGCAGACGGGTTGCATGACCCCGACGCGCCGGGTACGCGGTAACGGGTAGCGGCGGGCGGCGGTCTTTCGGGACTGCCGCCCGTTGCCATCGGCGCCTCGCCACGAGCCGGCATGCCGATAGGCGCATGGCGATGACCGATGCCCGCTTCCTGCTGTTCCTGATCCTGAGTACCTTGAATTTGCGTCAAGCGATGTGCCTGGGTTCGCACCGGATTGCCGGGGCGAAGGTTCGTCTGAATGAATCGCCTGAATCGGGTCCACAGCATGCAGATTTCGCATCCCCTTTATTCGGTCCGCGCACCGGCATTGCCCGGGCGGCTGAACGTCCGGGCAACGAGCGCCATCGTCGTGGCTGTCGGCATTCATGTGGTGCTGCTCGCGGCAGTGCTGAACCATCGCGACGAACCCATGCCGTTGTTGGCTGAGCCGCGCACGATCACCGCCGAACTGTTGCCGCCCGCGCCGATGACCGCGTCCGCGGTCGTGCAGTCGCCCCCTGTTTCGCACCCTGCCTCGCCCCCGCAGCGTGCGGTTCCCGTCGAGACGGCGAAGCCCAAGGCACCGCCCATAACCCCGATAACCATCAGTAAAACGAATCATCCGGCAACGCCGACGCATGAACCCGTGACACCCTCACCAGGCAGGCTTGCCGCGGCCGAGCCCGCTGCGACGACAGCGGCCGCGGCCACGTCATCGCCCGCCGCGACCACAGCCG